>WGED01000719.1 GCA_015492915.1 Cyclobacteriaceae bacterium | reverse complement strand
CATCTATGACAGGCAGCAGTTCGGCCGTTTTGCCTCCCCGTGACACGATGACGACCACATCCTCTTTTTTCACACAACCGAGTCCGCCATGGATAGCCTCGGCAGGGGGCAGGAATTGCGCATTCCGCTCAATGCAGCACAGGGAGTGGGTGAACTTCCTGGCGGCGATGCCCGAGGAGCCGCTCGCGCAGGTGATTATCTTATGGCATGTGCTCAATGCCTCAACAGCCCGGCTGAAACTGTCCAGGTCAAGATAACCGGCAACATCGGCAACTGCTTTGCTCTCAATGGCCAGCGATTCCAGCGCCATGGCTATGGATTTCTCTTTAATCATTGTCTATGGTTTTTTATTAAATTCTCATTGATTTCCGATAACTCCCGCACTTTGGCTACCATCACTTCGCCGGCTTTGGCCGGGAAAATACTGTTGGACGCCTCGTATCCGCCTTCTTTTTCAGCATCTTCCGTGACGAGGTACCCCGCCAGCACGCCGTTCGACAGGCTGCAGACAAATGTTCTTTGCCCCAGTGCTTTTTTTATTTCCAATGAATATTCGACGAATAATTCGCCGGGCAAAAAGACAAAAGCGGCGTCACCTATCCTGATGATGTTGATCTCCGCCGGCAGGACGTCCTGATAAGCCTTCTCAAGTTCTCCGCTTTCGGCCATCCGCGATAATTGCTCGTTTTCCAAAGCCCCGAACCAGTCGCATTCTGTGGTTCTGATTTCTGCCGCAGGCGCGTTTTCCCGCCGCATCCGGTCAAGCTTATTTTTGACGGAAGCCGCTTTGAGTTCGGCCTCTTTCACAGATTTGAATTTTTTGCGCGGGAGGTCCGTTTCCGTTTTCAGGATTTTGATTGGCGCCCATCGGATAAAATCCGAATCGTTCAGTAGCAATACCCTATCCAGAATTCTTTTGCCGAGTTCGTCTCCCAGCCGTTTCGCTTCTTCAAAAGTGTTCGACTCAATAAAATGCCTGGGAGACTGATTGCCCGAAGGCCCTGTGTGATAAAGCAAAATCGCCCCATCGCCGAGCTTGTCTTTAAGGTATTGCCGTGTATAGCCCGGGAAGTCAGCCGAATAAAGCTTTGAATCCTCATGCAAAACCGTCGGATGCATGCAATATATGGTTGACAGGGCAACGAGCTTATCCTTTGCCGCATCTTTTACCACCAGCACAGGTACTTCGGGGTCAATGGCGTCGGTCTTGCTGCGGCGGTTGCCTCCTATATCCGTGCCGTCGGCAATGGTGATGGCAATTTTGCATTCCTTCCTTTTCTTATAAGCCTCAATATAAACCTGCGCAATCTTTTCAGTCAGGAATGAGATGTATTCAGGGTCTGCTTCCGGCACCACCGGATCGTAAAAGATATCGCTGAAAGTGACAGGCCCGGAATGTGTGTGGGAAGCGGAAACCATGAGATTTTCGCCATTTATTCCCGTTTCCTCCTGAACTTTTTTCCTGACGCCCGCAGTTATTTCCTTCGAAATGAATATAACATCGACAGCACAAAATCCGGTCACTTCTTCTCCGTTGTCAATGATCAGCGCAGAGGCGTACAGCGGGTCATGAACCCCTTCACTTATGCGCTCCACATGGGGATAGCCGTGCAGAAACATGGGCTTCCGGGGAGTGACATCGGTTATTGCGGCGCCTGCCAGCAGTGTTTTATTCATGACTTTTTGCCAAATAAAAAGTGTATAATATTTCTATGGGAAATCCGCGATTTTATGTCATCCGGCAAACGATGCAACAAAGCCGGTTCTTCATCATATCCGCACTCCAGCCTGTCATCAGCCAGTTTGCCGTCGGCGGTATGGTATTTCTGTATCCAGTAATAAAAAGGCGTGTCGCTACCCCAGATGATGGTATCCGGGTAGGTTTCGGTGAGCTTTATCATTACGGACAGGGGGTCGTGATAATTAGCCTCAAACCGCTTCTCTTTCGGCGCTATGCCCGGCGAATCCGCCACGGCCAGTTTGCAATGGATGATGAATGCGGAGAGGTCAACAAAGCAGTTGGGCAGGCCACCGGCTTTTTTCAGGACCGGCTCCGCAAAACGCGCCGAATGGGCGATGCAAACCCTGATATCGGGATTTCTTTCGGCAAAGTCCACGATATCGTATGCCGATGCCCATGGGTCCTGAGGGTGAACGGATGAATGAAAAGTGATTGGCAGTCCTTTTTTCCGCGCCAGATCAGCTATCGGTTTCCCTTTCGTTTCCATGTCAGCGACATAAGCCTGTATATATGTGGTGGCGGTCTTGAGCCCGTAAACAGGATATTTCTCCAACAGCGCTTCCATGTGTCCGGCTTGCTGTGCCGTTTCGCGCGAAGGGTCGAACATCAGAAAAGGGAGCGCCCTGTGGCTGTGTTGAGGGAAAATCTCATAAATCTCATGGAGCAGGTTTTGATTTTCCTGCTCATAGGGGAAGCGGCAATACCTATTCGTCGTTTTAATTTCCGGCGAAGCATCATCCGCCACATAAAACCTGGAATCCACGAAGGGAAAGACAACGGAATGGTCGATGCCGAGGCTGTCCATTCTGAATACCAAATCTTCGAATGAAAGCGCATAGGGGTAGCCCTGCTGGTAGTAAAACCTGGCTGATACGCCCACATGGGTATGCGCGTCGATGACGGCTTTTTTGCTTTTTATTATTTTACGGTTATCCGTTTTATTGCCCATTAAGTTTTTTATTGAGAGCCATTCACTTTGCTATGGTTTTGTCATGCCTGTCAGCCTCTTGCCGGATTTTTGCTTTTATATGAAAAACAGCCGTTGGTCATTTATTTTTCCGCTTTGTTCATCAATATCCCTTTTCAAAATCAGGTTCGATATCCATGGCGATGGTTTCCGACACGTAAGAATCCGTTCTCAGCAACTGATGAATGGACTCGGGCACAAGCGGTGTAGGCTCGCCGTGCAGTGCCAGACGCGTGATGAGCCGTTGCCAGGAGGTGGTCGTTCCATGGACGGTGATGCCGCAAAACTGCAGCCTGTTTTTGGCCCTGACAACCTGTGCAGGGCCTATTGTCGCCGCTTTGGGGGGCACCCTGGCAATATCGCCGCTCATACCGAAGCTGCCGTGCAAGGAGTTTTGTGCTAGCGTGAACGGGCTGAGGGTGACAATCCCCGGCCCCATATCCATCCATTCCTCCATGGAATTAGCCTGAAATTCAGGCGCGTCAGGCTCGATAAACGCCAGATGGCCTGTCCAGCCCGGGCCGCTGTAAACGACATTGGCCTCTCCCAGATCCGCGATCATCTTTCCGTAGTCCTTAATGTTCTCATTTGTTGGAGTGAAAATATGATTCTCCGGAGGTCTGATATCTTTATCCAGATTGTAGTAAAAGTAATTTTTAAAAGCGTATCCAAAGCCGAATCTCCACGTTTCCGGCGCGATGTTGCCATCCTGGTCGGCGTACTCATCCATGTTGAAAGTGTACAACCTGCGGCAATCGACCTTCGCCTTGTTCAGCATGTGCGCCAGCATCCGGTAGTGCGGCCACGGGTTGGGCATGATCAGCACAATCGGCTCCCCGTTGTCCGCAGCCGTTTTGATGCGGTAAAACATATCAAAGAGCAGGATGATGCCCATATCGGCATCAGGCACCACTTTTATTCTGAAATCGGGATTGCTGTGCTTCTCCATGTCCTCACGCCTGATTTTCCGCACCCTTTCAAGCACTTCCGTATTGCGGTAAGGCACATGCTTTGACGGTTCGTAAGTGAATGCTTTCATTATTGCATGTTTTGATTGCTGTTTTGCTTAAATATTTTCACCGCGCCCACTATCCCCGCATCTGTTGTACGGCTCAGGTTGAACGACAGGCCATGCGCTTCCCTGAGTATCCTGAGAAATACTTCCGAACGGGTCATGCCACCCGACACAAAAATATTGTTGATTTCGACGGATTTTCTGATTTCCGCAAGGTGACTCTCCAGCCTGTTAAGATAATGTTTTATCATGCCCGCGCAATAGGCATGAGCTTCCGGCCCATTGAATGTTTTGCTGTCAGTCATGGCCGTTTCCGGCAATCTTGCTTCTGTGCCGGGATGATTAAAGTAAGTCTCAAAAAGCTGGTCATAGGTTCCTGAGCTGAAAAATTGCCCTTTCAGTTTTCGCATCTGAATGCCGAAGTCAGCTTCGTAATTGAGCAAAAAATACAATCCGCCAACGGGATGTTTTCCTGCTATCTGATTGATTGTCAGCTCGGTAACAAGTGACGGGGTCAGCGTGTAAAACACCATGGCCGAACCGAAATTGATGCTGATGTCCCCGGGCGTTTGCAGTCCGGCGCCGCAGGCCGAAGCCCCCTGGTCATTCCCGCACAGGTAAACCTTAAAAAAATCATTGATTTCCCATGCTTTTTGAATTTGCCGTGAGATGTACTCTCCCGATGAAGCTGCGTCACTAATTTTCGGAAAGATTTTTCCCTCCAAACCCAGAAGTTTTAGCGCTTCCCAGTTCAAAGTATTAT
>WGED01000718.1 GCA_015492915.1 Cyclobacteriaceae bacterium | reverse complement strand
TGCCCCGGGGATGCTTATTCTCCAGCATGGCTTCTTTCGCCATAGGCTCGTGAGACCGAAGAAGCCCTAAAAATGATATTTTGCCGTTGCATAATATGAGCGCCCTGGCATGGGGTAATCACCCGGTACAAAGAGCCTGACTTCTGATGGGCTGGGCTCAAAAATATCCACATCAAACACATTTGAAACTTTCACAGTAATATCCCAATGGTCTGCAATGTCCGTTTTGCGTCTTCTTTAATTCTAAATGCTAAAAATGGTATTCGGTTGTTGTGTAATACGATCTTAAGGTTTTTTCACTCTTTATCCGGCACGGGCCGGGAGGGAACACCACGATACTCCACATCATTACAACGCAAGGGAAGAAATGTTTCCGGAGGTTTATCGTATGCTTCCGAATAACAGGCGGCAACGCCTGCGGTGACGACAAGCGATGTTAATTGGCGAATTTGTTCCAGATTCCACTGTTGGTCTCGCAAAAAAGCAACAATAAAGGTTAAAAGATTCATACTTTCCCTATATTCCTTCAGCATGTGTTGATCGATTTCGCGGGCAAGACGCATATAAGCCCCCCATTCAAAACCAAGCTTTTCGGTAACATCATTCATTACGAGTACACGCTCATCACCGATTGCCAGAGGCCGCCCATAACCAGGAATAACAGGCTGTGTGCCCGGTCGCCTACATTGGCCCTCAACGATTTTTTTAACGTCAATGCCGTCCTGATGTTGTTGCATAGCCCCTGATAAAAAGTCGTATGACGCTGGGACGGTACCAGGGCCGTACATATGAGAGTCCGAGGCGTGAATACCTGCCGTGATACCGGAGACAGGTGATGATTTCATGGTGCCCGCAAGTGACCCAATCTGATTACACCATATCCGGGGGTCTGGAAAACTCATGCAGCTATAAATCGCTTCTGTCCATTTAGCAAGGCGTTGTTCCGGCATTTTTCCGGTAATATTTAAGATGAGTATTTCAAACCAAGAAACTTTTCCGGCTAGCTCACCGAGCAATGAGTATCCGCGGATTGTTACACCTTCTCCGATTTTCCAGCCACCGATGCCTGTGCGTATTTTTCCGCGTTGCTCGTCCCATGATTTATAGGAATTATCACCCATGTTCTTAATTCTCCCCTAAAAAATCGTGATATTCATAAAGCTCATTTATGGATCGTGCGCAAATATCGCCTCAGCGAGCTTTGAATAATCGTCTTTTGATTGCAAGCCTGTAGCACCCATCTCCTTAACCATCATGATTGGCCCTTCGCTGTTTAATCCTAATGGATTGCCTTCTTGTGGTATAACTGCAAAGAGGGGGTGTTGTTCTTGAACGCAAAAACGTGCATGGGTAGTTGTACCGCTTTTTGACGCAGATTCGATAACGATAGAACACGCGGAAAGTCCGACTTGTATGCGGTTACGCGGCACAAAATGGTTACGTGACGCTGGGGTACCCGTTGGGTATTCAGATACCCAAAGCCCATCATTCTCTAAAATTTGTTCCGCGAGTTTTGTATTTTGATGTGGTTGCGCCATATGAAGTCCATGTGCCAATACGGCAATGGTTTTTCCTTTGGCAGCCAAGCAGCTCGCATGCGCTTTCGCATCAATACCTAACGCAAGCCCACTGACAACGATAGCACCCTGCTCTACGACATATTCCGTGATACGTGCTGTTATTTTCAACCCTTTATCGGTTGCATTCCTGGCCCCAACAACAGCAACACCAGGGCATTGTTTCAGCAATTCAAAATTACCTCTCGCATAAAGGATGTTAGGAGGATTCTTAATTTGAGCCAGATTTGCAGGGTACAGGGGAGATCCTAAAGAGATGGCCTTTATTCCATATTGAAGATCATCGTTTAATGGTTGAACGGTCGTCATATCTATCTTTTGCTTTTTCCCATGATGATGGCTAATTTCACAATAGCCTTCTTATTGTCAAGCAATAAATCTATACTCGCTTTTAAGCTATTACCTGATGCAATGACATCATCAAAAAGGATAACCGCCTGCCCTTCGATTCTGTCGCAACTTCGAGTGTTTAATGTGGCAATTTGAGCTGCTTTGTCGCGCGGACCTCCTAGATGTGCTGGTTGTTTTGATTCTGTTCGATAAAGCAGATTGCTGTTTAGGTTTTTAATGGGAAAACTTGACCCTAACTCTCGAAAATACTCAGGAAATCCTTTGTGGGACTTTTTTGCCGTTGAAGATGGAACTGTTGCAACAAAAAATGGAGCACCATCCATTCCGTCTATCATGAGAATTTCTCGGGTAAGACCCACAAAGTGCTTCACTGCATCCGGGTTACCTTGAAATTTAAAACTACTAATTAATTGAGTATGCGCATCTTTTTTATTCTCGGGCAAATAGTACCCCAGTGCAATAATCGGTACTTGACGATATATCTCCACCTTTATAGCCACTGCGCTTCCTCCTAAAACAGCACTAAAAAATTAGTATGGTTTTGCAGCCTTCAAATCGTAGCCTGCACGTTGTGGAGCACCGGATTTATTTGCTGAATCATAATCAATATAGTTAACTAACAGTTCAGAAAAACTTAGTCTGATTCGCTCAAGGGGCTTATGTTCCGCATGAATATTGAGCTTATATTCACTAATAAGGCAGTCTTTCAATATGTAACTCATATACTCCCGCACGCCATTTGGTCCTGTTTTAACAAATTTCAGACTAACTGTTTTACCCACCGGATTTGACACCGCCTCTTTAAATATGCCAGGACAGGATTTGTCAGTATATTTAACCAAGATGATTTCACTGATAACAGGACGTGATGACTCTCGATTTGCCTGTGCGCCGGACTCCATTGAAATTTTTCGGGTCACTCCAAATTTTGCACTTAATACATCAATGTGGTCTTTGTATTTTTCAGCCGTAACGTTACCTTTAATACCTTCATACTCCAAATATATAGCCATGCTAACTCCACTGTGAATCGATGTGCATTCCCACACAGGAGCATGGAAACCGACAGAATGCTAAAAATGGTATTTTGCCGTTGCATAATACGAGCGCCCCGGCATGGGGTAATCACCCGCTACAAAGGGGCTGACTTCCGCTGGACTGGGCTCAAAAATATCTACATCGAATACATTTGAAACTCTCACAGTGATCTCCCAATGGTCTGCAATATCCGTTTTGCGGATGGCAAGATTGACCATTGTATAGTCATCCATCCCAGCACGATTGTCATTATAAGCCCGGGCCCGTTGCATGACGCGAGTGACCTGGGTATTCAAGTTCCAGCCGGACAGAAAACGCCAGTCGGCTTTTATATAAAACTGCTGTTGCGGCGAGTCCGGTGCGTCACTTTTATTGGTTTTGTCTCTGGATTTTTGATAAGCGTAATTGGCAAGAATATCCAGTGTGTAAGTGGCGGACCATTGCATTTCAAGTTCAAAGCCACTGCCTTCCTGCTGGCCAACGTTTTGCGCCTTAGGGGTGCCACCATCAGCAACGTAAACTATTTGATCATCAATTTCATAAGCGAAAATACTGGCAGCATATCGTTGGTCAAACGTGTGTTGATAATCCATAGCAAGTTCCAGCGTTTTAATGTTTTCGGGTTTGAGATCTGCATTACCCTGTCTGACCGGATTATTTTGAATATAAAGCTCCTGGAATGAGGGGGCACGGAAAGCCTGTCCATAAAGCAGCTTGGTGCTGAGACTGTAACTGGGGTGCCAGATCAGGGCTGCCCGGGGATTGAAGGTATCACCAAAGTCTGAATAGCTGTAATAACGTACCCCCGCCGTCAAATCCCAGTCTGCCGCCAGATACCATTCATCCTGTACAGATAAATAATAGATAGTCCGGTCTTGATCTGGTGCATAAACATACTCAGTGCCGCTGACATCAGTGAGCCTTCCGTCAACGCTTCCTGATGTCAAATCCTCAGCAGTAATAACACCCGGACCAAAATTTTTTGTCTCTCTCCCCTCTAGCTCGGAATAAAATGCACCCGCCGCAAATCGTAAACGATGGTTTTCCAGTCCCGTCCAAAATACTGCTGCATCAGCCCGGTAATGCTGTTCATAAATTTCAGGGTTGCCAATCATACCGTCGGTAAAAGTAATCGTCGCAGGCGCTCCGGGGGTTAGATTCAGATTGCCATCGTTGCCAATTGGGAGTCGGGCTCCTCGCGGAAACAAAACTTGCTCTGTAATATTGGTGATATCCATAAAGCTAATTTTTGATTCAAAGTCGAAATCAGGTGCGATATTGTCATTCTTGTAGCTGGTGTCAATGAGCCAGTTATCTGTGTCAGCATACCCATT
>WGED01000717.1 GCA_015492915.1 Cyclobacteriaceae bacterium | reverse complement strand
GTCGGTGCACCGCACAATAAAACCCGCCGGCACAAACTTTCGCAGGAGGAGCGGTTTGAGCTGATGAGGCAGGAGATCATCGCCTTTCGCGACCATCCGGCCCTGCTGGCATGGTACATCAATGACGAACCGTTGGGTCAGAGCAGGCCTGTGGAATTGCTCGAAAAGGCTTATGCCATCGTGAAAGAACTCGATCCTTACCATCCCGCTTCCATCGTGTTCATGATGCCGCACAGGGCCAATGAGTTCGGCCACACGCTCGACATTGCCATGACAGATCCGTATCCCTTACCGGCGGGACTCGGCATGGTGCACCAGCATGTACTCGACCTGAAGCGACATTTTCGATACGAAAAATCGATCTGGCTGGTGCCACAGGCTTTCGGCGGTGGTGAGATGTGGACGCGAGGCCCGACGCGGGGCGAGATCAGGGCGATGACCTATATCGGCATTGTAGAGGGTGCGACAGGAATACAATATTTTATTCGTAGAGGTCCCAATCTATCACCCAAGGCTACCGATGCCTGGTCGGAGGCTGGCAATATCGCCATTGAGACAGCAGAATTGACTCCTTTTCTGTTGTCGGGAGAGTCAGCGCTGGCGGTAAGCACAGACAATGAGAAGGTGCTGGCGCGTGCATGGCGATACCATGGAAAAATACTGATTCTAGCCGTCAACACGGTTAATGAACCTGCCATGGTGACCCTGATGCTTGAGGATATCCGGCTGACTGCCGGGGGAAAAGCGATTTTTGAAAATCGCGAAATTTCCATGGAAAACGGACAAATACAGGAGCCTGTCACGGCCTTCGGTACGTTAGCTTTTGCAATCGATGAGGAAGAAATTGATGAGAAAATAACCATTTTCCCATCGAACAAGATCCTGAACCCCAGCTTCGAAAACAACGCTTCTGCGGGCACGCCGGGCGAGTGTACCGTGCGATATGCTTCCGGCAAAGGTGATCCGGGCACCACTTATTTCATCGACAGCAGGCAAGCCGTGCATGGCACGCACTCTCTGCGTCTCATCACACCTGTGGATAGCGGCGGCATAAAATTGCGATTTTTTCATGTCGATTTGCAGCCCGGGCAATCATACAGCATGAGTGTTTGGGCGAAAGCCAAAAAGGCTGTGGGGATGCCCGTTTTTAAGATGTCGGTCACGAAGACGGAGGTGGGTGATATTTTTGTGCTTGACACGGTATGGAGAAAATATGAAGTGAATTTTGAGCTGACGGAACCGGTTGCGAGACCATCTGCCACCTTGTCGCTGCAGACTGCGGGCACGGCCTGGTTCGATTTGCTGCAGGTGGCGCCCGACCCGGAGATCAGCTATGCGATAACTGATAACGGCAAAGCGGTCGTTACTGTCAATACTGTAACAAAGGATGCCATTTTGCGATATACATTGAACGATAAGGCTCCGGATAATCGGTCACCCATTTATTCAAAACCCATTGCCCTTAAGAAATCATTGATGTTGAAGGTTGGTTTGTTTAAAAATGACCGGCAGATCGTAAAGACTGAAAAATATATTCCTGTTCATAAGGCCTTGAAGAAAAAAGTTTTGTATAGAATCCCATACACCCCGAAATATTCCGGCATCGACAAAGCGGGCACGCTGACCAACGGTATGCTGGCGGGGTTATTTTTCAGGGACCGCGAATGGCAGGGCTTTGGCGGCGTGGATGTGGATGTAGTCATCGACCTCGGTAGAGAGATTACGATCAGCAAAGTGTCAGGTGATTTTCTCATCTCAGTCAATGACGGCATACACTCGCCCACAGAGATCATTATCGAATGCTCGAATGATGGCCATAACTTTATGAGAAAAGGGCAATTATCCGACATCGCCCGAGGTAGACAGGGTGCAGCTTACAGGGAGCGATACACAATCTCCCTTGGTAAAGTAAAATGCAGATATCTTCGTTTCAAAGCCAAAAACATCGGTAAGATTCCCGGCGAGTATTTATTTGAAGGCACCGATGCCTGGCTCTTCATGGATGAGATCATCGTGGAGTGATGTCTCTCGGATTCTCTGGAAAAACAGCCGTTTTTTCATAGGATTTAATACTTGCATCCATGAGAAAACGGCTGTTTTTGCCAACCTTTCAAATTATAAGGTTCTGTTCAGAACCCATTCGTTCAATACGGGCGCTTCATCTTTATAACCTTTGATTTTAAGACGGAACAATTGTCCGGTCACGGGTTCGAAGCTTTTGGAGAGACCTGTTCCGGGGGTCTCTGTCTCCAGGACTGTCACCCATTTGCCATTTTTTTGCACCTGCAGTTCAATGTGCTGATAATGGTGGTGCCAGGGGCGCCAGGGCTCGACTATGGAAATATGGCCTATTTTTACTGGCTCACCAAGATCAACCTCAACCCAGGGGTCTTTGTCACTTTCGGCAGGCGCCCATCTGTTTTTCGGATCACCGTCAAAAAGATTCGCTGCAGCGAAAGAGCCATTTACAGAAGATGCTTTTCCCTTCCTGCCATTCGTGGGCACAGGCAGCACATCAGGTTCACCTTCAAAAGTTATTTTAACGATTGATACCACAGGATCCGGCGCTGATGCGGGAAGCATGATCACCGAGTGACTATCCGTGTTATGAAATTTAAGGCTTTTCCCGGGATCAGCGAGTAGGCTGGCTCCGGTCACTTTGTTCCTCATGGGAATTTTCAGCACACCTGTAGCGGGCCAGTCGGTAACATGCAGATAGAGCGTATTGCCTTTCCGTGTAGCGCGGCCCCAGGGCAGGTAATGGAAGGGGCTGGCTGTGGTACCGTAAATAGCTTCGCTGTTCACCTTCATCCATTCGCCTATTTTTTTCAGCCGGTCGATGCTCTCCTGCGGTATCTCACCCTCTGCCGTGGGGCCTACGTTAAGCAGATAGTTGCCGCCTTTAGATACAATCTCGGATAATTTTCTGATAAGGTCATCCGCAGGTTTCCAGTTGTGGTCCCATGACTTGTAGCCCCAGGTGTCGTTCATGGTCATGCACACTTCCCAGTTGCGGCCCGGAAAGCCTGTGGCGGGGATGTACTGCTCAGGCGTTTCGAGGTCGCCGGGGATGCCGCCGCCCAGCCTGTTGTTGGTGATCAGGTTGGGGTATTGCGCTACAATGGGTAGAAATTTCTCCGCACGTTCTTTGGTCATGTTTTTCGGTGTGTCCCACCAGAGGATGTCAAGCCCGCCGTAGTTACCGAGAATTTCTCTGACCTGAGGTATGGCGATTTCGTCAAGATATTTGTCCATATCGCCAAGTTGTGCAGGATCCCAATGTCCGTCGTGCTCCAAGGTGTATTTGTCAATACGCACCGAATCGGGGTTGGGCCATCCGGCTGTGGCGGGTACGCGATGAGCCGCGCCGCCGGGATGAGTCCAGTCCTGTGCCTGCGAATAATAAAAACCGATGCGCATGTCGTGCCTCCGTGCAGCTTCAACGAGCGGTTTAAGCAAATCTTTGCCGTAAGGCGTCGCATCCACTATATCCCAGTCCGTTACTTTCGAATCGAAAAGGGCAAATCCGTCATGGTGCTTTGAGGTGATAACGATATACTGCATGCCGGCTTCCCTGGCGAGTTGTACCCATGCGTCGGGGTCGTATTTCACAGGGTTGAAAGATTTGGCGTATTCCTTGTACTCTGCCACCGGAATCTTACCACGGTTCATGATCCATTCGCCGATGCCCTTGACTTTGTGGTCTTTATATACCCCGGCAGGTACCGCATACACACCCCAATGGATGAATAGTCCGAATTTGGCGTCACGCCACCAGGCCATCCTGTCGGCAGAAACAGTGTCTTTTTCGGATTGTGTAACCTCTTTTTTTTCAGGGCCGGAACAATTTGCCATGACAAACAGAAGAGGCAGTAAAACAACCAATTTATGTATCGTTTTCATGATTTTTAAAAATTAAAAATGAGTCGGAATATTTGCAGATAAAGATATCAACGGAAAACGGAATATCCACGCCAAG
>WGED01000716.1 GCA_015492915.1 Cyclobacteriaceae bacterium | reverse complement strand
ACTTATGACTGAGCAGGTCTGAGAACTCCCGGCTTTTAAGCAGGTTGATGAGCATGGCGTGGTTAACGACGAGCACAAGGCTCTGGTGGTAGGTTTCTTCTGGAATGACCAGCAACTTTCACCGGAATCAGTTGTAGGTTTTAGCCGGAATGAACACATAACCGAGAATGATGCGAGTCAAGGCTTGAGACTATATGAGGCTATATTATCTTATCTTTAATATCTTGCCCCATCCCAGAGACTTTTGCGATTTTATTACTTGATAAAAGTAAATTCCAGATGGAGCCAATTGACCCGTTAAAGTAGTTCCGTCCCATTTCAATGATTGATAGCCGGCTGTTGTTATTTCCCCATTTAGGACTTTCACCAATTGGCCGCGAAGGTTGTAGACCCTGATTTCGATCTTCCCGACTGCGGTAGTAAAAAAACGAAACAAAGTTTTGTGCTGAAATGGATTTGGGTGATTCCCTAATATTTCAAATCTTTTTGGTGATATCGGTTTATTTGTATCTTTTTCACCTAATATAGGGGACAAGACTGCGATATTTGAAACCGAGCTCATATTATTGCTATCGTCAAATGCAACAACCGCAAAGTAAACCGTTTTATTTTTAGGCAAGTCGCTAGCACTTATAGTAGCAACTATTTGACCATTTGGTTTTTGCTTCAGGCTCGGCACAATACCTCGGGCGGCCCAGAAGTTGCATGAATCAATGCTGGTGGTAAAAGATTTTGCAATCGGCCTAGTGCTCCAACGCAAATGAAATGTTTTGGATGTCACTGTAGGATACCAAGATATCTCGATCACGTCACCCCTTTTGGCAGCTCTTAAGGTTTCAACTGGTGGTGGAGGTATGGTATCCCCCTTTCCATACTTAAATAGATAATTGGTTAGCCGACCGACGAAGAGATCACCCGGATTTTTGGCTTTGGCTCCCTCCCATCCCCACTTGCGTAGATCAAAATTCCCACGATAGTTGTCTATATACCATTTAAGCTGTTTTTTAAAGGATGGTATTCCGGTATTTAGATAGAACCAAGCTTGCGGATCTGCAATTGTAACAGACGATGCACTTACTTGATTTTGGGTACCTGGTTTCCAATAATAGGTAAAATTCGCCAAATTCAAGTTCCATTCCATTATGCCTTGAAGCACTCCCCATGCATCGATATATGCCTGATGGTCTGATTCGCCAACTTCCTCTAAGAAATTAATCAAAGCTCTTGCTACATATCCCATCTGAAATGGTGCTTCAGCTTCGCTTGTATCACTAGGATGGACGCGAAATGTGCCATTGTAAGGTATCTGCCTGTCCCTAAATGTCCTAACTACACGTTTTGCATACTCAAGGAATTTGGGCTTGCCCGTTATCCTATAGGCTTGAATTAGCGCAGCGAGGCCATGGCCCAAGGATCTTGTTTGTCTATTTGCATCAGGTCTATAAGCATATCGATCAAGCAATGGTGCGGCAAGAGCCTCGCCTATGAACTCATACCAGTCTCTTACCATTTCATCTGCACTGTAATAGTAATACTCCTCCAAATCATACACCCAGAAGTGCGCTAAGTCTCTCGGGGTCCAGTTGTGGTTGTTGGTTCCCTCCAGATATGGTTCAATCTCCTCCCTGCGCCAACTTTGCCAGCAATATCCAAAAAACAGATTGGCCAATCTTTGATGCTTTTCATAAACGTATCCTGAAAGCCACATTGGTCGACCGTTGAGCTCTCCCATTGCTTTTGCCCGCATTACATAGTAGAAAAAGGGATGTCCAGTGACAATAAATCTGGCTCCACTTTCCGGTACCCCCCCGCCATTGCATGCGCCTCTGCGGGTTAAATCCCCAGCATAGTTAAACCATCCATACATGTAAACTCCACTTTGCCAGTCTTCACTTCTACCACCGCCTTGCTGTCCCATTAATATTTCAAGTAAACTCTCATTAGATTTAAGTTCCTCATCAATAGGGATTTTGCCGCCCATATCCAACGTCACAGATGTTTGCTTATACCAACTCAATGGCACGCTTGCAACCGGCGGATATTGTATTAAATATGATTGATGTTTTGCATTTTCAGCCATAAACTTATTACTGTGAAAATAAAACCACACCTCTTTCGTCGCTTCTTGCATATCATCAAGCCAATATAACCCAGAATTACCTATTGTCTTGCCATTGTCCCACTTATTCCACCACCAATCCTGTCCAAAACGTGGCCATAGTCCTATTCTTATTTGGTTCGAGGAAGTATATTCTAAACTATTAGGCCAAGTTTGCCAAAAATCACGAACCATTGCCCAAATCCCGATTTCCCCGCTTTTCAAATCAATCCAGCCATCCGCCTTTTGACCTTCCATGATGGTTTTTCCATCTTCAGTATTTACTACAAATTGATCATGTTTCTTCTGATACAAATAAGATCCCATGTCTGGACCTAATTCAACAGTGCCAAGATCGTAACCATAAAGAATTTTCCCCGGAGCAAAATTCAATTTTAAAATCAGCGAGAAATCATCAAAATAAAGGGGCCTTGGTATTGAAGTTGTGTAATCTGAATTCTTTAAAGTGTAACGCACTCGAACGAGACTTAAGCCAGAATAAAAATATAATCTAACCTTGTATCCATGGAACTGCTCGTTGTATGATCTGGAATGTGTATATGTTTCCAAGCGAATTACTGAGCGAACAGGGCCGTTCTCTTCTAATTCAACCTTAAAGGGTTTTCCCATAAATGGCGCATCAGAACTCTTTTGCAATTTTCCATTCCTATCTGTCAGGATACCACCATTGTTTGGATCTGATAGAATTACTCTCTCATTTTCTTCATACATAGAATTTTTATTTGTATCAAGCCACACTTCATCGAACAAGTTGAACCCTTTCTTCCTAATTACCACCTTTATTTTACCTGTATCAATTATAATCCTATCAGTCAGTTCTGTGGTTTTTAATGAACTTGAAGAAATTGCATTACCCTCTATAAGATAATAAACACTTTCCCCACTTGCTGGAACATCGGCCAAAAAGTGAATAGCAATATGTCTTAGACTATTGTCCGTTGCCCAATTTCGGTTTAGCACCTCAAATTGAGCAAGAACTGGTTGTCCGCTTTTATCAACAAGAGCGAAATTTCTAATGTCCCAATATTTGGACTTCGGAAGGGGGCATCCCAAAGTCACAGGAAATTTTTCAGCTGCATATTGAGTGGTATTCTTAACAGCTATTTTAATTCTTAACCCTGCCTGCGCGCTTGCGTTCACCTTCATGATTGCCCCCAATAGCGCGAACACTATTAATAGTTTGCAAATATATTTCATGTTCTCCTCGCTTTCAATTTCCTTAAAGCCTCCAAGACCATGTCTATAT
>WGED01000715.1 GCA_015492915.1 Cyclobacteriaceae bacterium | reverse complement strand
GAAAAATACAATCTTTCCATCCGGGTTTCTGAAATTACTGGCCTTATTAATTATATCATTGATTTTACTGTCATCCCATGATTCGGAAGCACAAAGACGACGCAAGGGATACCTCAAAAGAAAGAACCGGAAGATAGGCAACTACCGTGGCGGCTCTATCCATTTTGATAAAGACAAGCGATATTTATCCTTTGGAGTCAGTATCGATGCCTTGAACTATTTTGGTGATATTGCTCCTAAATCACAAATTGTCAGCACTGATTTTTCCTTTACACGCCCTGCTTTTTCTATTTACGGTACGTACAGATATTTACCCAATCTGTCTTTCAGGGGAAGTTTGAGCTGGGGCCGCTTAATGGCAGACGACGCTGAAGTAGCTGATCCTTATGGCCTTAACAGTAAGTTTCGCTATGTACGAAATGCTTCCTTCAGAAATGATATCAAAGAACTGGCTTTTGTAGTTATATGGGACTTTTTTGGCAATCACGGCACCTTTCTTAACAGAGTGGAATTCACACCATATGTCTATGCGGGAGCGGCTGTTTTTCACCATAATCCAAAGGCAAAAGCGCCTGAACTGGATAAATTCGGTCAACCACTGGCAGAGGCCGGACAATGGGTCAATTTAAGAAGTCTGGGGACAGAAGGCCAGCTCAGCCCTCATTACAATGTAAAGCAATATAGCACAATACAACCATCAATACCGTTTGGGTTAGGCATCAGAGCAAAATTGCAGAAACGCCTTGATTTTGAGTTTGAGATTGGGTACAGGTATCTGTTTACAGATTACATCGATGATGTCAGCGGCATGTATGTGGACCTGGGTGCGCTTGACAGTGAACTGGCCAGGGCAATGTCCGACCGCTCCAGAGAACCGGTGTCAGCCACCAAAGGAACACCGAGAGACTTTGATGCCATCGAAGCCATCACAAGGATTGTCACTTATACCTCTCAATATGACGGTCGGGATTATACCGTGTATGGTGGTTATGGAATGGAACATCCAGATAATAACCGGGGAATATCGAGTGACAAGGATATTTACATTGTGACAAGCATTAAAATCTCATATATTATATCGGGAAGTTTCAGAAGGGCAAAATTCAGATAGTTACTTTTAATCCTAGAAAAACCACAAGCCATGAAAAAAATTAATATTCTGCCGGGAAAATTCATGATACCTGCACTGGTTTTAGTTTTCATATTTCAGCAATCCCCGACTCTAAATGCCCTGGCTTCAGACAACCAGGAAACCTCTCAGTTTATTCCCTCTTTGGAAAAAGGCATGTATGTAATCATCGGTGCTTTCAGAATTAAAGAAAACGCTATTAACTATGCAAATTCCATCAAAATCGGAGGCAGGAAACCCAGTGTAGGATTATATGATGAAAGAGGCCTTTATTACGTTTATGCTTACAAAACATTAGATGATTTGCAATATGCCAGAGATAAAAGAGCTGAGCTTAGGGCAACAGATAAATTTTATGATGCCTGGATATTGTACGTTGGTATTAATTTGGAAGATTTGGAGAAAGGGTTGACAGCAAAGACCGCTGAAGAAGAAACACCCGATATGGCTCTGGTCACTCAACCAAAAGAGATTCTTCCGCCACCTGATGAAATCAACAAGAAGGAGAAAGGGCAAGAATCCGATAAAGATTTTATGCCGCCACCACCTGTTCAAAAGGATAAAAAGCTTTATAACTACATATTCAGAGTAATCAATGCGACGACACTGAGGGAGATTCCGGGTTATGTAACAATTATAGATGCGGCCAGAAACAAAGCGATGAAAAGTGTCAGCACCAATCAAATGCATCAATTGGAGGCACCAAAATCTCAATCGAAAGAGATTATCGCTCTGTGCGACATCTTTGGGTATGTAAAAGAACAGTCAAAATTCAAAATCGATGATCCAATGTCCTCCCCTGACAAAAGTAGGATAAGTCAGTCAGGAGGTGTCACAACCGTAAAATTTGAGCTTGCCAGACACAAGGTTGGAGATATTCTCACGATGTATCATGTGTATTTTTATACCAATTCCGCCATCATGAAGCCGGAATCTAAGTTTGAACTTAACAGCCTGCTGGATATGCTCAAAGAAAATGACAAGCTCGTGATAAAAATACATGGGCATACTAATGGCAATGCACCGGGTAAAATCATTAAGCTGAAAGAGGACGACAATAACTTCTTTAAAGTCACTAAAAATAATATTGAAACCTATGGTTCCGCAAAGGAATTATCAAAAGCACGTGCAGAAGTTATAAAGCGCTGGCTCATAAAAAATGGAATCGAGGAAAAACGTATGCAACTCAAGGCATGGGGTGGCAAAAAAATGATCTATAAAAAGAATGACTCCATGGCATCGAAAAATGTACGGGTAGAAATTGAGATACTGAAAGGATAAAGGTTTTACAGACTTCTATTATTCAACCCAACCCTGGACTTCTTCCATGGTTGGGTTTTTCACATCCTTCAGCTTCATCTTTTTTCGCATTCCACATACATCATTGAATAGTTTGCCCGGTTTAGCATTTTTAAGATCTTCTATTGATGTTATGCCCAGTTCGAGCAGTATGGGGATAAGATCTTCACGAATCCCGGCGTTTTTTAGCACCTCTTCAGGATCCGGAGCCTTTTTCTCCGGTTTCATCTGCGGGAAAAAAAGCACATCCTGAATGGAATTAGAGTTGGTCATGATCATTGTAAGCCTGTCGATGCCGATACCGAGCCCTGCTGTGGGAGGCATGCCATACTCCAATGCCCTGAGAAAATCTTCATCGAGTGTCATAGCTTCTTCATCACCCCTTTTGCCCAATTCGAGCTGATCCTGAAATCGTTTACGCTGATCGATGGGATCATTGAGCTCAGAAAAGGCATTGCATATTTCTTTGCCATTACAAATCGCTTCAAAACGCTCTGCAAGTCCCTCGATGGAACGATGCTTTTTGGCCAGCGGCGACATCTCGACAGGATAGTCTGTAATGAAAGTAGGCTGGATCAGGTGCGGTTCACACTTAGCACCAAAAATCTCGTCGATGATCTTGCCCTTGCCCATAGTCTCATCCACTTCGACATTAAGCTTCTGAGCAGTTTGGCGAAGTTCTGATTCATCCATTTTTGAAATATCAACACCGGTAAAATGTTCGATCACTTCGAACATCGTGTATCGCTTCCATGGCCGCTGGAAATTGATGATGTTTTCTCCAACCTGTACCTTTGTATCGCCATGAAGGTCGATGGCTACTTTCTCAACCATTTCTTCCACAAGGTCCATCATCCATTGATAATCCTTGTAGGCCACGTACAACTCGACCTGAGTAAATTCGGGGTTATGAAACCTTGACATCCCTTCATTCCGAAAATCTTTTGAAAATTCATAGACGCCATGAAAACCTCCAACAATCAATCGCTTCAGATACAACTCATTTGCAATTCGAAGGTAGAGCGTCATATCCAGCGCATTGTGATGAGTTTTGAACGGTTTTGCAGCGGCGCCACCATAGAGGGGTTGAAGAATGGGTGTCTCTACTTCAAGGTAACTGCGGTCGTTCAGGAACTCCCTGATTGAATTAACCAGTGCTGTTCGCTTTTTGAAAGTTCCGCGCGTTTGGGGGTTTACGATCAGATCGACATAGCGTTGTCTGTATCGCTGCTCGGGATCACTAAAGGCGTCGTGCACTATCTTATTACCGTCTTTATCAACCGTTTCTTTTACGATCGGCAAAGGCCTCAGTGATTTTGCCAGGATTTTCAACTCCTTTACATATATTGAAATCTCACCGGTTTGGGTAGTGAATACATAGCCTTTGACACCGATGATATCACCTATATCGAGTAGTTTTTTGAAAACCGTATTGTATAAAGTCTTGTCTTCTCCGGGACACAGATCATCGCGACGGACATAAAGCTGGATCCGTCCGTACTCATCCTGCAACTCAGCAAATGAGGCATTGCCCATAATACGGCGACTCATAAGGCGACCGGCAATGGAGATGTTTTTATAATCTGTTTTTTGCTTTTCGTAATTCTGGTGGATATCCCGCGTTGTGACATTAACTTCAAACCCTTCTGCCGGATATGGATCTATTCCTAATTTTTCGAGTTCTTCCCGCTCTTGTCTTCTTCTGAGTTCTTGTTCGCTGAGTCGCATAAAATAATGGCTTTAAAAATCAAGGTGCAAAAATAGCTATAAAATTGTTATTCAGAAAAACATGCTATTGCTAATGATGCCATTAAAATCGAATCAGGGAATTTTCATGATAAATAGCCCTTTTTTCAATGGGAGATGAGAAATTCT
>WGED01000714.1 GCA_015492915.1 Cyclobacteriaceae bacterium | reverse complement strand
CCAGGTTTTCATAAAACCAGATGATCAGGTCGCCGAGCAGCATCACGTGATTGCCGGAGTTCATGCCCGGATCGCCGTGGTCGCCATTCCACAGCTCCCAGATGGTAGTGGCGCCCTGCCGCACCATGTAGCCCCAACTCGGATAGGTGTCCTGCGTAGCCAGCAGCCAGGCCACATCCGCATGGCCGGTGTTGGTGAGCGTGCGCATCAGCCACTGCCCGCCGACGATGCCGTTGCCGACATGACCGCCGTCGTCACCGAGAATCTTCTGCAACAGGTTGCTCACTACTTTCTGCCTATACTCCTCAGGCACCAGGTCAAAGGCGAGCGCCAGAATATTGACCGTGTGGGAATTGTTGCTGTAGATCATCTCGTTCTCATCAAAAAACCGGTCATTAAAGGCTTTTTTCATGACGGCCGCCCTGTTTTCATAATCCTTTGCGTCACCTTCTTTTGACAGCAGCCGGGCGAATTTGGCCATCATAAGCAGCTCGTGATAAAAATACGCCGTGCCGATATAATCGGGAGCAGTAGTACGGCGCGGGTCTGAGGTATGGATCAGCGAAGGCTCCTCCGGCGGCGCACACCAGTCGCCATAGGTATCCTTGGTCATGATGCCATCTTTAATATACTGGCTCATGTGCTCGATCCATTTCTGCATGTGCGGATAGTGCGTCCTCACGGCTTTCAGATCGCCGTACTGTGTGTATAGCATATCCGTGGCAAAAAGATAGGTGCCGGGCCAGGTGGTGTTGTCGCTGTATATGGGCCAGTACGACGGCGCTACATCAGGAATGCTGCCATCTTCACGCTGCGCATCCATCATATCCGTCAGCCATTTGTTGTACAGATTGGAAATATTAAAAATATAGCTCTCGCCCGTCGATTCGGCCGAGCGGTCGCCGAGCCATCCCTGTCGTTCATCGCGCTGTGGGCAGTCGGTAGGCATGCTGCGGTAGTTGCCCCTGATGCCCCAATAAGCATTTTTATAGATCTGATTGATCAACGGGTTGGAGCATGAAAATGATCCCGCCAGTTCCAGCGCATCGTGCACTACCTTGCCGGTGATGGCGTTGAGAGTGGGTTTGCCGGGATAGCCTTTCATCTCCACATAGCGGAAACCGTGATAAGTAAATCGCGGCTGCCAGGTCTCCTCCCCTTCGCCTTTCAGTATGTAGGTATCCGTCACTTCCGCGCTGCGGATATTATCGAGAAACAATGTTCCGTCGTCGTTGAGCCTTTCGGCAAATCGCATGGTCACCTTATCGCCCCGCTTCCCGTTCACCCTAAGCTCCACCCAGCCGACCATATTCTGGCCCATATCAAAAATGAACACGCCGGGCTGCACTTCATTGACTTTTACAGGCTTTACCTCGTCCATGATCTTAATAGGCTCATTGGGCTGGCAGACAAGCAGTTTGCCCGGTTTTTCCACCAATTCGGCGTCCATCCATGCGCTATCGTCAAATCCCGCTTCGGCCCAGCCGGGCATCTCCATCCGCGCGTCATAATATTCGCCGTCATATTCGTTATTCTTCCTGATCGGCCCGTCGGCGGTCAGCTTCCAGGTCTCATCTGTTGCGATGATCTCCCTGCTGTCATCCTCGTATTCCACTGCTATCTGGCACAAAAGCTTCGGAAATCCATAGGTTCGCGTTTTGGTGGGTTCGCTGGTGCGTGGCGCAAAATAACGCCCGTTGCCCAGTATGACGCCTATGGAATTTTGACCATTTTTAAGCGCTTCCGTCACGTCGAAGGTCATGTAAAAGGTCCGTTTGTCATATTCGGTGAGCGCAGGCGCCAGCACCTGATCGCCGATCTTTTGCCCGTTGAGGTACATCTCAAACAGCCCCAGCCCCGACACAAACGCCATGGCATTTTTCACCTTGTTTTTCATCTCAAATTCATGCCGCAACATCCTGGCACTGAGCACCCTATGCGGCGCGTCCGGGTCATCGCTGCCCACTGCCCGATAGAGCCCTATCCACTTCGCTTTCCAATCAGACTCATTAAACAGCCCCGTGGTCCAGAATGCCGGTTCGCTCATGACCCTGTTGCCGTACTGATCCCACACTTTCACTTTCCAGAAATATTTTTTATTACTCTCCAGCGGTTTGCCATCATAAAAGATCTGGATGGATGCGTCTGACGAAATTTTACCGCTGTCCCACATGTCCCAGTCGCCGGAAGCCAGCTTGTCCTCATCGCTCGCCACCATGATCTGATACGTTACCTGCCGCTCGCCCCGGGCTTCGGCTTCCATGACCCAGCTAAACCGCGGCTTCGGGATATCGACCCCAAGCGGATTGACTTTGTATTCTACCCTGAGATCAGATAATTTCAGATTGACGTGCTCATTGGGTTTTTGGCCGCAGGCTGCCATCAAAAGGCCGGCAAATAATAGGGTCAGAATGTTTATAAATCGTTTGCTCATCGGAAAGTGGGTTTTGAAAAACTTTTAAAATCTATGAAAAAAAGGGCATTTTCCATAGATAATACCTCATACCGATATGAACAGGCCATCGAAAGCAGAAATGGTTGGGGTAATATGTGCGTGGATGGCACGATTGAATATCTGTGTAAAAAAAGAAAGAAGCCGCTCAATGATTCTCACCATCCTGCAGCTTCTTTTCCAACTATCGACTTATTGTCTGAATATGTTAGTTCATTGGATTTTTCGTCATTATTTCAATTACGCATAAATCCGTCCTGCAT
>WGED01000713.1 GCA_015492915.1 Cyclobacteriaceae bacterium | reverse complement strand
TTGCTAATCCGCTTGTGGGTGATACTGCATTAACGAATGATATTACGCTTGTTTTTCAGAAAAATGGAGGTGATCTTCGATTCAGTGTTCACTCTAACTATAAATCACAGGTTGATGGCAGCGGGGGAATAATTCATATCAGAGGTAATCTTCACCCTATTACCAAATATTCAAATAAACCAGTAAAATATTATCCCAGCCTGCGTATTGAGGGCGCCAGACAGGTTTTGATTGACGATTATTACTCATCTGATTCAAATATTGTTCTCGGTGAATTTTATAATGCTTTAAAAACCCTCACTTTTGGCCGGGAGCAGTCAGTAGGAAAAATAGAATCAGATATACCGGAAAACAAATTTTTATTAAACCCTTCTGTGGTCAGTGCCGCACTGGCTAATGCAATGAGTTATGGTCCCCATCGGTTGGGTGAAGATCATGATATTGCCAATGATATTTTTTTACCTTACAAAATTAATAATCTTTTTGTGTGTGGCCCAATACTCGGTAAATCCTTTACGTCGTTGGCCGAGGTTAAAGACTTTAATGAAAACTGGGTTGAGGTATATCTGGAAATAGTTGATGAAAACAATAATGCTGTTTTGGTTGTCGATACATTAAGACTGCAAAGAGTCAACGCTGATAATTATAAAAATAGTAAAGCAAAATTTGCTACGAAGAAGAAAATACCATTGTCACCTTCAGCTGGACTTACATCAACTAATTTGAACGGAAAAAATCTTCAGTGTGAAGACATTGCTGTTATCGGGATGTCTTGTCGATTTCCAAAAAGCAAAAATGTTGAAGAATTTTGGGATATATTAAAAAGCGGACATGATTGCATAACTGAAGTACCTGAAGACAGATGGCAGGAATTTGATCATTGGTACCACCCGGACCCAAATAATCAACATACCTCATATTCAAAATGGGGTGGCTTTATTGATGATATCGACAAATTTGATCCACTGTTTTTTAATATATCGCCATCTGAAGCTGAATTAATGGACCCTCAACAACGAATATTTCTGGAAGAGGCGTGGCGAACCATAGAAAGTGCGGGGTATTCAACAGAATCATTAAGTGCCAGAAACTGTGGAATCTTTGTTGGTTGCACAGTGGGGGATTATGAGCGGCTGCTTGCAATGAGTGGGGAAGATACAAATGGCCAGTCTTTTATGGGGACTTCCAGCGCAATATTAGCGGCACGTATATCCTATCTCCTCAATTTAAAAGGGCCCTCGCTTTCGGTTGATACAGCATGTTCATCATCACTGACAGCAATACATCTTGCGTGCATGAGTATACGCACTGGAGAAAGTGATTTGGCCATTGCGGGTGGCGTCAGTATTTTTTCCACACCATTGGCGCACATTTTAACATCAAGAGTGCGCATGCAATCGACAGATGGCCGATGCTTTACATTTGATAAATCGGCAAACGGTACGGTTTTTTCTGAAGGTTGTGGTGTCGTAATGTTAAAGCCGCTGATACAGGCCGAGAAGGATAGCGATAATATTATTGGCGTTATCAAGGGCTCGGGTGTCAATCAGGATGGGAAAACCAATGGTATTACTGCGCCAAGTGCCAGATCCCAGGAAAGTCTACTGCGCAGTATTTACCAAAGATACAAAATCAACCCTGATGATATTACATACGTTGAAGCCCATGGAACAGCAACGCCGCTGGGTGATCCCATTGAATTTCAGGCATTAAAAAATGCTTTCCAGAATGTAACCAAAAGAAATCAATATTGTGCAATTGGTTCGGTGAAATCAAATATTGGCCATGGTAGTTACGCAGCGGGAGTGGCCGGTATGATAAAAACATTATTATGTTTGAAGCATAATAAATATGTTCCATCTGTACACTTTAAAGAAGCCAATAATATTATTGATTTTGATCATTCTCCATTTTTTGTCAGCACAGATTATAAATACTGGCCAGAACCAAAACATGGAAAGCGTATGGCGGCGGTAAGTTCTTTTGGCTTTAGCGGGGCGAATGCACATATCGTTTTAGAGGAGTACAAAATACAGGACAGTCGCTATAAAAACGATCGTCATGTATTGAATGTTGCCAGCCAGAATTCAGCTCCTGTCATTATTCCACTTTCGGCAAAAAACAAAGACAGGTTAATGGATGTGGCAATAAACCTGTCAAATTATCTCAAGGCGTGTTTATCGAATAGCGCTTCCGACATGCCGAAATTATATGAAGTGGCCTACACTTTACAAGTCGGGCGTGACTCTATGGATGAACGTGTCGTATTTGTTATTCATTCTATTTCGGATTTATTGGAAAAGCTGGATAAATACATCGGTAAAAAAATAAATATCAATGGGTGTTATCAAGGTAATATAAAATCCGGTAATAAAATAATATCCCGTTTCAAGGATAATCCGGACGCTGAGAAATTATTAATCAACTGGATAAAGAAGGGAGTGACGGAGGAATATCTGGATTTGTGGGTTAATGGCATTCGTGTAGATTGGAACATACTTTATAAACAAGAAAAGCCTAATAAAGTTATTTTACCAACTTATCCTTTTTCCAAAGAACGATATTGGGTGAGCGCGCCAATAACCAAAAAAAGTGAGGTGAATTCTGGAAAGGTACCTTCTTCTATTGTCATGCATCCACTTGTACAGTTTAATGATTCAGATATTTTTTCTCAGATTTATTATTCGGTATTTGATGGCAGTGAGTATTTTTTCAAAAAGAACACAACTCACAATATTGCAGTCATGGGAAACATGGTTTTTCTGGAAATGGCCAG
>WGED01000712.1 GCA_015492915.1 Cyclobacteriaceae bacterium | reverse complement strand
CTGCAATTCTTCGATTTTCTGCCTTATGGGTTTATCATCAAGACGCAGAATCACATCTCCCTCATTCACCTTACTGCCGACGCCATTAACAATCTCGGTGATGACTGAAGTGGCGGGACTGAGGAGGAGCACCTCATTTTCTGGCTCCACGATGCCCTCTGCGGGCACGGCTTTCACAACAGGCCCTCTGTCAACGATGGCGGTTTCTATTTCATCAATTTTTACGGTAGGGGTGAGGGGGTTTTTCCAGATGACAGCGGTGACGATGGCTCCGAAAGTAATTACTGATATGATCCAGATAAGTATTTTTGTCATGTTCTCAAATTATTCAACACACCTCAAAAAAATAAACTTATACTGCGCTTCTTCCTTCATGCAGCCCGACATTTCTTTGTTTGTCACCTAAAAATCATCTGTTTTTCATAGACTTCCGGCTTGAATGAATAGCAACCATGAAATGTCAGGAAAATTTCGGCAAAAATACTCAGTTTCACGTTAACATCCACAAAAATGCATGAATGATTCCTAAATAATTTCACTGACCATACGGATTGCCGATATTTATTACCCTCCTTAATAAAGTTACTCAGATTTTTATCCTTCAGGCTATGTTGCAGGAAGAATGTGCAATATTGTTTGGCGGTTGGCGGAATGATAACCGTTATCAACGCATGATCTGCTGTATATGGAATACGGAGAGACCGGATCGGGAAGTGACGAGGCGGAAGATACAGGAAAATTCATTAGGTACTTTGACTGATTCTTTTGCGTTATTCTGATAAATTTGTTTACTGAAAAAACACTTAAAATTTTTGTGTGGAATCAAAAATAATCGGATACCGGGGCATTGCCAATCATGAAAAAGTGATCATTTCCGGTCATGCTTTTGAGAAGCACAAGGTACGTGACCTGCTGCCACATCACGGACGAAGAAAAAACTTTAAGCAGATGGTGCGCAGGTTCAGAGCCAGACCTTTAAAGCGTATTTCCATTGACATCAGAATTAACGGTGTGACAAAGAAGGTGCGCACGGATAGCAGGGGCTTTTTTACTTGTGAGATTCAGCATACTTTTACCGAATCAGGCTGGTATCCTTACGAACTTTACTGGAAGCGGAATGACAAACGCTTTCAGAGTGAATTTTACCTCTCTGACGAACATGAAACGGGCGTGATTTCTGACATCGACGATACCTTACTCATTTCACACAGCACAAGATTGATGAAAAAAATGATCCTGATGCTTTTCAGGAATGCGCACACCAGGAAGCCGATCCCATTTCTCGTGCATTTTTATCATCACCTTAAGGAATTGAATGATGCAGATAATCCTAAAGATTATTTTTATGTTTCCAACAGCGAATGGAATTTGTACGATTTTTTAGTTGATTTTTTCGAGATAAATGAATTGCCCAAAGGAGTATTTTTTCTTCAAAACCTTAAAAAAGGGCTTAGAGATTTTGTGAAAAAAGGCAAACTAAACCACAATCATAAGCTCAGCAGTATTGAGTTTTTACTGAAATTTTATCCAACTAAAAGCTATATCCTCGTCGGTGATAACGGTCAGAAGGATATGGATATTTATCATCAAATTGTATCAAGATATCCCGGCCGTATCAGGGGAGTGATGATCCGGAAGCTCTCATATATTAAAAATGAAAAGCGGATCAAATGGTATGAAGATAAGATCACGTCTTTCGGCGTACCTTTCGTCACTTTTCATTAAAAGGCAGCATGGAGTTTATCGATCATTTTCCGCGTCCGTTTCTGTTCAATGCGCTGAAACACCATGCCGGATTTATCAGGGAATTTATTGCTGTGGTGAAAGCAGCGGGCGACAAGGAGGAGCAGGTGGAAGCAACATTGCTCAAAATGGGCAATTCCATGATTGATTTTTATTACGGAGACCTCACGCCCCGGCAGATAATTTCGGACATTGAAAATCGCCTGAAATCCATGGAATCATTTGACAGAGGATCGTACTATGCATTGCTCGAAAGAAGTCACGGCAAAAAACGCTATCACAACCTGGAAATCCGCGACCAATCGACCTGGACTTTGTTGCCGGGAAATAATGATCTTCATTACCTCCATATTCATCCGGCCAGGGGATCAAAGCATACTATCAGAGTACGGGCTATGGCCCTTAAAACAGCGGTTTGCCTGAAAATATTTTATGACAGAATACCAGCCGGAAGTGATTTAGTGGCTGTTGTCAATGATGTGAGGCGAAATTATCTCCGTGAGTCTCCTGTAAAAAATGCCTCGAATCTCAAGGGCATTCTGAGGGTATTGAAATTCTTATGATAAGGGATAGCTTATTATGCCTTAAACCCAAAATTCTCAATAAGATTTCGTTATGAGAGGTTAAAGTACAACTTGTCCCGCCAAGGCGGGAAGAAAATCAGCACGTTTGATGAGGAGGCATAATTCACCTTTATGGTGACGAGTCAAACGTGAACGAAGTGTCTGATTTTGAAGTGATTTAAGCTCGGAATAGAAAGGTTATTGAGAATTTTGGGTTTAAAAGACCGGCGAGATAAGCAGCGCTGACAGGGCCCCATCCCTCATCATCGAGACCGTGGAGGTTGAGCACCAGCCATCCACCCAAACCGGAGAGAAATTCGTTCACTTCTTTTTCTACCCAGGCGTCCGCATTGGCGGGACCGCACGACATGCAACCCAGCCGAAAAGGGACTGATTTTCCCGGAAAGGAGTTCACCTTCTTGTTACCCGGCACGCTCCATGTCCCCGTCCTGACAGCCGGCACTTTTGTCAGAGCGTATGACTCAAGCTCAGGCGTAGAGGCGTTAAAAGCAAAATTGTAAACAGCTTTTGAGGGTTCAAACCCTCTGAGGTGCTCCCCGAAATAATCGAGGCATTTGGTGATCAGCATTTTGGCTTTGTCAAGGGGTTCTTTCGTTAGGTTCAGATGGGCCCATGAGTGCGGCATGATCTCGTGCCCTCTGCGCTGCAGCAGGTTCCAGTCATCAAAATTCCCTAATTCGGCGCTAGCCTGATATTCATCCGGCGGCACGAACCCCGGAAGATGAGCCGAAGCGATAACATTGAGACAGGCGCTCAGGCCGAATTGTTCGTGAATCTCAGCGATTTTGTAAAAAGATAAAACCATCATCAAAGCTCAGCGTGAGGATATGAGTCTTTTGTGATCCGGCAAAACCCGAAAAGCTTATGGCCAGGCTGCCGAACGCTGCTGTTTTGATAAAATTTATTTTTTGCATACGGTGGAGATTTCAGGAACAGGCTAAAGTTGGTTATTTAACTGTTCAAAAACAACACAAAGAACATAAGGTGAGAAAAAGGAATGAAAACCTGCTCAATGAAGCGAAAAACAAACCATGAGAAAACGGCTATTTTTCATGTCATTTACAGTGATACTGCCCTCAGAGTTTAGGGTTGTATGATACAATATGAATTTTTCATCAAAAAGCTCTTTTCATTTCAAAAAAAGGAATAACAAGGACAGAAGGAGGGAAATTTTGGAGACATTTAAAAATGCACGGGCAAGCCTTCTGAAATAGCTTGTATTGCTTGAATCTTTAAATTTTAAGGTCCATCTTCGCACCATCAAAGCAACTTTGAAAAGCAATTAAATCGTCCAATGATCGATCGGTTGTCCTATGAAAAAAGAGGCATTTTACCTTTCCCGGAATGTCCCGACAGTAAGGAAGGATACTGCCTATCGCATAACAGCCGGAAGACAGGCGGACAGTCCTTTTTCGCCAAACCACTTATCCATTTAAACCTGTAAAATCATTCACATGGCACGAGTTTATAATTTTTCCGCAGGCCCAGCCACCTTACCGCTCGAAGTGCTCGAGAAGGCTCAGAAAGACCTTGTTGATCATCAGGGAGCGGGCATGTCGGTGATGGAGATGAGCCACCGCTCGCCCGAATACAAGGAGATCATCGACGGCGCGAGGGAAAACCTGCGCAAGCTGATGGAGATCCCCGATACCTATGATGTTTTGTTTCTTCATGGCGGCGCTTCGAGCCAGTTCGCCATGGTGCCGCTAAACCTGTTTTCAGAAAAGAGAAAAGCAGATTATGTCAATACGGGCGCATGGTCGAAGAAGGCGATCGCCGAGGCCAAAAGGTATGGCAACATCAATGTCGTAGCTTCGTCGGAAGACAAAACCTTCAGCTACATCCCGGAGCTGACACGTGATATGTTCGACCCTGAGGCGGACTATGTGCATATCACAACCAACAACACGATTTATGGCACGAAGTTCCCCGAACTGCCGGATGTGGGTGATGTGCCGCTCGTGGCGGATATGTCGTCCAACATCCTGTCGGAGGTTTATGACGTCACGAAGTTCGGCGTTATCTATGCAGGTGCCCAGAAAAATATCGGTCCCGCAGGTGTGGCCGTCGTTATTGTGCGCAAAGACCTCATGGGCCATGCCCTCGACATCACGCCCAACATGTTCAATTACAAAACACATTCCGATGCAGACTCCATGTTCAACACACCGCCGACCTTTGCCATCTACATGGCCGGCTTGGTGTTTGAATGGCTGCTCGAGCGCGGTGGCGTGGCTGAAATGCAGAAGATCAACGAGGAGAAAGCCGGGTGGCTCTATGATTTTCTTGATAATTCATCCCTTTTCAGGGGAACAGCCGAACCCGGGAGCCGCTCTATCATGAATGTGCCGTTTGTGACGCCCAGCCCTGAAATGGATGCTAAATTCATTGTGGAAGCGGCCGAGAGGGGCCTCAAGACCCTCAAGGGGCACCGCACGGTGGGAGGGATGCGTGCGAGCATATACAATGCCATGCCGCCCGAAGGCGTGAAGGCACTGGTGGAATTCATGCAGGAATTCGAACTAAAAAATAAATGACCAACTTTTTAATCTTTCATCAAAATGTTCAAAATACAGACTTTAAATAAAATATCTACGGCCGGTTTGCAGCGTTTTCCCATGGAACACTTCGAGGTGGCTTCCGAGTTCACCGAGCCCGACGCCATCCTTGTTCGCAGTGCCAAAATGCACGATATGGAGTTGCCTGAATCCCTCAAGGCCATTGCCAGGGCGGGAGCAGGCGTGAACAACATACCGGTAAGCAAATGCACCGACAGGGGCATCGTCGTTTTCAACACGCCCGGCGCCAATGCCAATGCCGTGAAGGAACTGGTAATCGCGGGCATGTTGCTCTCGAGCCGTGACATCATCGGTGGTGTGAACTGGGCGAAAACACTCATCGGCAAGGGGGATGAAGTGTCCAAACTTGTGGAGAAGGGAAAATCGAACTTCGCCGGGCCCGAATTGCAGGGCAAGACACTGGGAGTCATCGGGTTAGGCGCCATCGGGCAGCTCGTGGCCAATGCCGCCGAATCGCTCGGCATGCGCGTGATCGGTTTTGATCCGTACATTTCAATAGAATCGGCCTGGGGTCTGTCAAAGAATGTGGAAAAGGCGCTCAGTCTGGACGGACTTCTCAGTGAGTCGGACTATCTGAGCCTGCACATTCCGCTGCTTGTCAGCACGGAGAGCTTTATCGACAAGTCGAAATTTGCCGTGATGAAGGACGGCATCCGCATTATGAACTTTGCAAGGGGCGGACTCGTGAACAAGGATGATTTGTTCGAAGCATTGGATAGCGGTAAGGTGGCAGCATTTGTTACGGATTTTCCGGATGAAGCCTTGTTGAAGCACGATAAGGTGATCTGTATTCCGCACCTCGGCGCCTCAACGCCCGAGTCGGAAGCCAACTGTGCCGTGATGGCAGTGGACCAGGTGATGGATTTTCTTTTTAACGGAAACATCAAGAATTCCGTCAACTTCCCGAACATCAGCATGCCGCGCAATGGCAGGCAGCGCCTGATCATTGCCAACAAAAACATACCTAAAATGGTTGGTAACATAACTACGGTGTTGGCGGAGAGCAATATCAACATCGCGGACATGATGAACAAGCACCGCGATGAAATCGCTTACAACATCATCGACATCGACGGTGAGATCTCCGAAAAAGATCTGGAGAAGATCAAGGCGATCGATGGAGTGATCATGGCGAGGATTTTACCGCCGTTGAATTGAAAATGAATTTCATTACCTTATTTGTAATTAAATTAATTGAATATCCCCAATTCCTTTTAAGAGTGGAATAATAATGCCTTCGGAGGCTATGGGATACCAACAAAATAAAGCAATCTGTGACAAAAATACGACCGTTCAGAGGGTTCAGGCCCGTAAAGGAAAAAGTACATCTGGTGGCCAGCAGGCCTTACGACGTGCTGAGCACCGAAGAAGCCCGCAAGGAAGCCGAAGGTAATCCCGATTCATTTCTGCATGTCGTGAAACCGGAGATCAATTTCCCGCAAGGGAAAGACCCGTACAGTGCCGATGTGTACGAGATGGGAAAGATAGTCTTTGATGAGCTTGTCGGCAAAGGTACTTTCTTTCGCGATGATACCGATTGCCTGTATATTTACCGACTCACCATGAATGGCCACACCCAGGCAGGCATCGTGGCCGCTGCGTCGATTGATGATTATTTTAGTAATGCCATTAAAAAGCACGAACTGACCAGGCCCGACAAGGAGGAGGACAGGAAAAAACATGTAATGGTGTCGCAGATCAATGCTGAGCCCGTATTCTTTGCCTATCCTGCCAGGGAGCAGCTCGACAGGATCGTTGCAAAAATCATGGAAGGTGCATCCGAATATGACTTTGTGACCAATGACGGCGTGCGCCATGAGTTTTGGGTGATTAACGGACCGGAGAAGGAGAAGATCGTTGCGGAGTTTCGGAAGATCCCCGCCGTATATGTGGCAGACGGACACCACCGTACGGCCGCCGCGGCGCTCGTGGGCAAAGAACTTCGCGAGGAGCATCCTGATTATACGGGCGAGGAGCCGTTCAATTATTTCCTCGCTGTGCATTTCCCTGATAATCAGTTGAAAATCATTGACTACAATCGCCTGGTCAAGGATCTGAACGATATGAGTGTCGATGAATTTTTGCGCAAGCTCGAGGGCGCCTTTGATATCAGTAAGACAGGTAAATCGCCTTACAAACCATCACGCCTCCATGAGTTCGGCATGTATCTGGAAGGCAACTGGTACGGGCTCAGGGCCAAAAACGGCACCTACGACGATCATGATCCTGTGGGCGTGCTCGATGTGACGATCTTGTCGGAGCAGGTGCTGAAGCCTTTGCTGGGCATCCATGATCTGCGGACTGACAAGCGTATCGACTTTGTCGGTGGCATCCGTGGGCTGAGTGAGTTGGAACGCAGGGTGGACAGCGGCGAGATGAAGGTGGCTTTTGCCCTCTATCCCGTTTCGATGCAGCAACTGATCGACATCGCCGACAGCGGCAAGATCATGCCTCCCAAGACCACATGGTTTGAGCCCAAGCTGCGCAGCGGGCTTGTGGTGTACAGTCTGAAATAGCTCGTTTTTCATGAGTTTTTATCAAAAATATTTTGAATTTATTGATAACCTGAACTTCCCCGACAAGCTGCCGGACGGTGTGGACCTGCTCAACCCTTTCAAAAACCCGAAGACCTATGAACTGGCCCGCCGCTTTTACCACAAATATTATGACGATGACAATAATCGTCTTTTTCTCATAGGCATCAATCCGGGGCGTTTCGGCGCAGGCGTCACGGGCGTGCCTTTTACGGATCCCATCAGGTTGGAAGAAAAATGCGGCATACCCAATGATCTGGACAAAAAGCAGGAGCTGTCGTCCGTGTTTGTGTATGCGATGATCGATGCCTTCGGAGGCGTGGATGATTTTTTTTCCAAAGTGTTTTTTACGAGTGTTTCGCCGCTGGGCTTTGTGAAGAACGGCAACAACATCAACTACTACGATATCCCGGAACTTCAACGTTTTCTGGAGCCGCACATGGTCAGCTCACTGCGAAAGCAGATAGCCATGGGAGGGAAGCGGCATATCGCCTTCAGCATGGGGAAAGGCAAAAATTTCAAGTACCTCCAATACCTTAACGGGAAATACGGCCTTTTCGACCGGATAGACCATCTGCCGCATCCGCGGTGGGTGATGCAGTACCGGCTAAAGCGCAAGCAGGAATTCATCGATGAATATCTGACTAAAATCCATGGCGCGCTTTGAGGTGCCATTTTGGAACCTCCATTCTTTCTGCGATGAATTTTGTCTGAACTATGTATGATTCGTGTGATCATGTGATGAACTTTGATTTTTTTCCTCGCAAAATCATAATGTTCATTCCATCATAAAAATCACAGTTCAGGACGATTATTCAATCGTCAATCAGAGCAGAACAATATGAAGCGAAGATTCTGCTGTTCGAAACACGGGATTTTATCCCAAAATTCTCAATAGGATTTCGTTATGAGAGGTTAAAGTACAACTTGTCCCGCCAGGGCGGGAAGAAAATCAGCACGTTTGATGAGGAGGCATAATGCACTTTTATGGTGACGAATCAAACGTGAACGAAGTGGTTGATTTTGAAGTAGTTTAAGCTCGGAACAGAAAGGTTATTGAGAATTTTTGGATAAATGATGATGGGCATCGATCCGGATCATAGCCTGTTCCATTTATTAACAAAGCTAACACATCAGGGAGGGGATTCCAGCCAAACGTTTGCGCAGACCCTAACAAGTAAAAATGCGCAGAAAATGTCTATCAGAATATTCAGATGTATAGATATTTCTATGGGAAATAATCAATTATATTCAGCCCAAAAATCTAAACAGGTTATCTGTCTATAGATCGGAAAAAGATGTCAATTTACTCCTCACGGGATCCAATCAGACCATCGCAAATTTAGGTTTTTGCTGCTCCCATCTTCCTCTGGTGAAGTCAGGGAATTCTACGGGTGCATCTTTTTCAATCGATATTCCCGAAAGGGCTACCACTGCACTCATGGTCACCGAATCATACACATCAATAGGTGTCTGTGTTTTGTCCCTAACAGCATCGACGAACAAGGATAACTCGAGCATATCGACGCCGCCATGACCACCTCCGATTCTTGACTCATCCTTCCACCATTTGTGCAGGTATTTTTCCTCGTACGGTTTGAAATCTTCCCAGTGATGATATTTCGGGCTTTTTTCAACCAGATAAACCGTGCTTGGTTGCTCGCGGTACACACCCAGCGTGCCCTGTACCATCCACCTGTTGTCATAGGGGCGTGGCAACTGCATGTCGTAATTGACGATGATGGTTTTGCCTTTGGCGGTTTTAAGCGTATCAGTGACAATATCTCCCTGCTTATATTTCAGGTTGGCGTTGGGATGGTCAGACCCGAATCGTCTTTTAAAATAAGCGTTAATGCCTTTCGATGCGGTGGCTGCCGAATAGATCTCCGTGATCCTGTCACCGCTATTTATATCGAGCCAGCTCAAAACCGGTCCTAAAGCATGTGTGGGGTACTGATTTCGATTGTAATTAATCAGATACTTTGCCGGCCAGCGCTGATGACCGTCATCTTTATCAAAAAACCAATGGTCGATACAGTCATGTGAGTGCGCACAATGACAATGAACCATTTCACCAAACAGGCCTGCTCGGATCATGTTTAGCACGGCGAGGTTGTCACGCCGGAAGCTCCAGTTTTCCAGCATCATGCACGGCACGCCTGTTTTTTCCGAAGTGTCTACGAGGCTCCAGCATTCATCCAACGATAAAGCAATGGGAACTTCTACGCCGGGATACAGGCCCTGTTGCATGGCATACAACGCCATAGGCGTATGCCATTCCCAGTAGGTGGCAATAATGACGCCGTCGAGATCATCGCGCTGCATGAGTTTCTCAAAACTGTGTTCATTTTCGAAATACTTGTCGGGTGCTTTACGGCCTTTATCAACACAAATTTTAACTGCATTATCAAGGCGGTTTTTATCGATATCGCATAAGGCAGGAATTTCCACTCCTTCAATTTCAAGGAGTGTTTTCATTAAATGTGTTCCCCTGTTGCCGGTACCCACTACAGCAATGCGCACTTCCTTTTTTTCTTTTTTCGTGAAATGAGGCTTTGCAAGTGCACTTCCGGCAATACCTAAACCAAGGGTGGTAGCTGTGGTATTTTTGATGAATTTTCTTCTGTTGGTTTTAGACTTTTTCATGAAATAAAGTATTTGATTTGGCACTCTTAATATACATATTAACCGTTTATTCTCCACAGGATTAATTGCTAAAAGTGACATGCTAAAAACATAATATACCTCGGAGTCATAAAAACCGGAGGCACAATATATTCCTCTTGAATGAATTCATTAATGACCACGGGATATACAGGCAATCCATGTGCGAAATGCCGGCGCAATATTTCTCTCAATATTGGTGATTTCTCATGAATGTCACTAAATTCACTCCGCTTGATTTTTACGCTTGAAAAAACAGCATAATGACGCGCTCAAAAAGTAATTATTCTTTTGTTACAGGCCTTACTCTGGTAGCGACGCTGGGAGGATTATTGTTTGGGTACGATACAGCGGTGATCTCGGGAGCGGTGGGCTCGCTTCAGGCTTTTTTTATCGATTCCATCAACATTGAAAGCAGGGAAGCGGCAGAGGTAATTCTTGAGTACAGAGCTACGGTGTACGTTGCCATTGCCATAGTAGTGCTTACCATTGGCGGTGTGCTGATCAAATTACTTGGAAGAGGTAAAGGGATTTTTTCCACAATCATATTAGGAGCAATTACATATTACATCACCGCGCAAAATTTTAGTGGCGATCCTATGCTCGATGAAGAGACAGCCAATTCCCTTAAAGGTTTTACAGTATCCAGTGCGTTGGTTGGTTGCATCATCGGTGGTGCTATAGCGGGTTTTATATCCCGTCGGTTAGGGCGTAAACGGGGATTAATTCTGGCAGCTTTGTTATTTATGATTTCTGCCATAGGATCTTCTGTTCCTGAAGCTATGAATGTGTTCGGCGTCAGGCCGGTTATATCCTTTATCATTTACAGAATTATTGGTGGTGTAGGAGTAGGGATGGCTTCTATGTTATCGCCGATGTATATTGCCGAGATTGCACCTGCAAATATCAGGGGTAAATTGGTTTCGTGGAACCAATTTGCGATCATCTTTGGTATGCTGGTCATCTACTTTGTCAATTATTTCATAGCGAGGCAGGGCGATAATGAGTGGTTGAATACGATTGGCTGGCGGTGGATGTTCGCTTCGGAAACCATTCCGGCCTTTTTGTTTCTTGTTCTTTTGATGTTTGTACCTGAAACACCTCGCTATCTCGTGATGAAAAATAAGGAGGGAGAAGCGCTGGAAGTTTTAGAAAAACTTGATGGTCCGGAGCAGTCTACTATAGTTCTCAATGAGATAAGGGCATCATTAAGGATCAAAGACGCTCCCTGGCTTTCTTACGGCTGGATGCTCATTGTCACAGGTATTCTATTGTCTGTTTTTCAGCAATTCGTCGGCATCAATGTGGTGTTGTACTATGCGCCGGAGATATTCAAAAATATGGGCAGTGGGACGGAATCTTCTCTTCTCCAGACCATCATCGTTGGGGCTGTCAACCTTACTTTTACAGTGCTGGCAATATATACTGTTGATAAATTTGGGCGTAAGCCATTGCAGATTATCGGTGCCCTCGGAATGGCCATTAGCATGTTTGCACTTGGATTTTCATTTTATTTTCAATCAATTGGTGCCGGGGCTCTTTTCTTTATGCTTTTATACACGGCTTCATTTGCCATGTCATGGGGACCCGTCACGTGGGTGTTGCTTTCGGAGATTTTCCCAAACCGCATCCGCGGGGCTATGTCCATCGCAGTGTCAGCACAGTGGATCGCAAACCTCGTTGTTTCCTGGACTTTCCCGATGATGAATGATAACAGCCAATTAAATGATCTCTTCAACCACGGATTTGCCTATTGGATTTATGGTGCCATGGGAATTTTGGCTGCATTATTTGTATGGAAGTGGGTGCCTGAGACCAAAGGAAAAACCCTTGAGGAGATGGAAGATATGTGGAACGCCTGATCAATGCTATGGAAGACAGACAGAATAACTCAAATCTCATAAAACTGGCCCGTAATGTTGCCGGCAACGCCTATGTTCCCTACAGCCATTTCAGAGTTGGCTGCGTAATTGTGACAGAACAAGGAAATTTATACACGGGGTGCAATGTCGAGAATGTATCGTACGGTTTGACAATTTGTGCAGAGCGAATCGCCGTTTTCAAGGCGGTTTCGGAAGAGGGCCCGGAGATGAGAATAAAAAAAGTTCTCATTTTTACATCAACAGATAAACCCACCACACCCTGCGGAGCCTGCCGGCAGGTACTCAGTGAATTCGGGGATGATTTTGAAGTAATAAGTACGTGTAATGCTGATGAGGAATTTAAGATGCACATCAATGACTTATTGCCTGCCAATTTTGATCTGAAAAAGGAGTTGGGCAGGTGAGTAATAACATCAAAACCTGTAACCAAAAAATATCTTTGCCTTGCCATGTCCATTTACCACACCCAATTGCTTGTCGACCCTGATGCGGTACATATCTGCTATGAACGACAAACCGCCGAAAAAACTATCTGAATTATACCCAATAGCATTGAGTGTCCCCAAGCCGAGAGATATATGAGATTTGAAGCGGTCTCTGTACATAATGGTGTAATCTCCAAGATTCATTCCCAACAACGGGATTAAGCTAACTGTGACATAAAAATGTTTTTGGATTACAAAAGTATAAATGTAACCCCCACTGATGCTAATGGTGGAGGCTGATAAGGATGTTAACCGAATTTTGTCTTCAAAATAATTTTTCAGCTCTGAAGGTACGATTGAAGAGTCTGAATCCATAACAAATGCACTAAACCCCGCTCCAATAATAAAACTCCCGGCACTTTTTTTCTGGATTTCATTTTGTATAAACGGAGCCTTTAATGAAAATTTTGAGTAATTAAAGGCAAAGAAATACTGCAGGCCAAAATAAATGGTCCGGATATCGCTACGCACCGGATTAGAAGTATAAAGATTGGAAGGGACACCATTTACGTTTTGTAATTTGTAACCATAATAATATTGATAGGAAGCTGCAATGAACTGTCTGCTTGAAAACATAGTGCCTTGAAAATCAAGGAATTTGCCATTTTTAAAATCAGAATCCTCCCTAATGCCGACATTGAAGGTAAAATCCAGGGCAAACCATCTGTATGAGACGCCTATACCCAGATTGAGACGGCGATCAACTCTGTACCGGATATCAGTTTTGTTAATATTGTCCGAACCCTTAAAATAGTTGAATTTCGTGACGCCGATAAGTTTCAGGGTCCATCTGTCACTGTGGTTTTCGATGTAATTGGTATCCTGATTTTGACGTAATAGTAGTTTCCTGATATCGGTTACTTTTTTCATCAGAGAGTCGGGATGCAGGATACTTTTTTGGGCAGTTGATTCGGAAACCAAAAAGGTGAAAAGAAAAATTAAAGGAATAGTAAGATATAAAAGTTGACCGGTGGCCATTGTCTTAGTTGATGGCATATTCAGGGCAATAGTTAATTGTTATATATTCATCTATAAATATGCAAAACTTAAATCATTAATATAGCGAGGAGATTTGAGTTTCGTTAAGAATCAAAAGAAAATTTCAATTTCCATTATCATGTCATGGCAGGTTGGTGATTTTTACATATCATCGCAGCCAATATTTGTTTCACATAATATTACAACCGTTTATCCTGCCGATTCAACACACTATAAAAAATCGCAAAACAATTTGATTCCATATTAGTTAGTTGCCTATGCAATTAATATGATATCGTCCTGAGGAGCTGTTTACCGCTAATAATTTAAAATGATCGATATAAGAACAACGATCCTGCCCTGGCTGGGGATTTCAGCAAAACTGATTGATTATTATATCAAAGACTGTTTTACCGAAAAAAATATAGATCTCACAAAAGTACAATGGATTCTTTTGATGCGATTAAAGGAGGAAAACGGCCTGCCCCAAAACAGCCTCGCTTTTATAACAAACCGGGATAAAGCTACGCTTACACGTCTTTTGACTACCATGGAGAAAAAAAACCTGGTAGCCCGAATCCCATCTGACACCGATCACCGGGTCAACAGGATTTATATTACAGCCAGAGGAGAGAAAATATTGAAAGAAGCTCAGCTTGTCATTCAGGACATTATCAGGGATATAGAAAGAGGTATAACGGAGGAGGAAAAAGAAACCGTAACATCAACACTGAAAAAAGTCATTCATAACATAAAATCGGATTTTTTGTTGCCATAGAAACCAAATTATCATTATGAGAAAATACATCACCATTTTCATAGGATTATTATTGATTGCTTTTGGAGCATATGTATATTACGACCTCTCCAACAAGAAAAAGCGGCAACGACCACAAAAGCGCCAGGTGGCGCCAACGGTATTTATTAAAAATGTGACCAACACCACTGTGCCTGTAAAAGTGGTGGAAAGCGGCAGACTGGTGGCCAAAAACAGAATCGATCTGTTTGCTGAAGTGCAGGGCGTAATGGAACCCACGGGAAAGGAATTCAAACCGGGTGTTTATTACAGAAAAGGGGAGGTGATCGTACGCATCAGGGATGATGATTTCTACGCAAACCTGCAAGCTCAAAAAAGCAATCTTCAAAATCTTATCACCTCAATTTTACCTGATTTGCGACTTGATTTTCCTGAAGCTTATAAAAAATGGGATGACTATATCAAACATTTCGATATGGACAAACCGATAGCGCCGCTGCCTGAGCCAACCACAGAAAAGGAAAAATATTTCATTACAGGCAGGAATATATACACAACATACTACAATACTAAAAACCTGGAGATCGTATTGGCAAAATATAATTTGCGCGCACCGTTTTCAGGAGTGCTGACGGAAGCGTTGGTTAATCCCGGTACGCTGGTACGGCCCGGGCAGAAGTTGGGTGAGTTTATCGATCCGAGTGTCTATGAAATGGAGGTTGCTGTTAACAAATCCCTGTTGCCGGCACTCAAAGTAGGCAAAAAAGTGGAAGTGAGGGATATGGATAATCCCCGGAAAGTATGGTACGGGAAAATAGTACGGATAAACGGTAAGGTGGATCGTGCTACTCAGACTATAAAAGTGTATGTGGAATTGCGGGGGGATGACCTCAAAGAAGGCATGTATCTTGAAGCGGTTATGAGTGGCAACCCGATTGAAAATGCCATTGAAATACCAAGGAATTTACTCGTTGAAGAATCCAAAGTATTTGTTGTCAGGGATAGCGTGCTCCAGCTTGCCGATGTAAAACCGGTTTTTTATCATGAGAAAACGGTGATTATAAAGGGTTTGAAAGATGGAGAGATGATGCTGTCGGGCATAGTCCCTGGAGCCTATCCCGGCATGGAAGTCAAGATTTATGACGGCAAAAAACAGGGGTCATGAAAAAAGTCATTTCGCATTTCATAAAATATCCCGTTGCTGCCAATGTGATAGTACTGGCTATGGTGGTATTGGGAACAGCAGGCATGCTGTCGCTGAAATCATCATTTTTTCCGCTTAATGAGTCAAGGCTGATAAGCATCAGAGTCGTATATCCCGGTGCTTCGCCGCGTGAAATGGAAGAGGGCGTTGTACTGAAGATCGAAGATAATCTTCGCGGTCTGGTCGGTATTGACCGTTTCACCTCTACCTCATCCGAAAATTCAGCCGTAATCATGGTGGAAGTACTGAAGGGTTATGATGTGGACGTCGTTCTGCAGGATGTCAAAAACGCTGTCGATATGGTGCCGTCATATCCCGTGGGGATGGAACCGCCTGTCATCTCAAAGGAAATATTTATGACTGAGGCGGTATCGATGGCGGTTCATGGTGAAGACATTTCACTGAAGTCATTGAAACAGTTTGCCCGCCAGATAGAAAATGACCTCAGGGCTATCGACGGCATATCGCAGGTAGAGGTCAGCGGATTTCCCGATGAGGAGATTGAAATAGCCGTGGATGAAAACAAGCTCAGAGCATATGATCTAACATTCCGCGATGTGGCCAATGCTGTTTCTAATACCAATATTCTGGTGACCGGGGGTTCAATCAAAACAGAGACGGAGGAGTTTCTTATCAGGGTCAGAAACCGATCATATTACGGTATTGAGCTTGATTATATTGTTGTCAAATCAGATGAATCAGGGAACAAGATCAGGCTGAGGGATGTAGCAAAAATAACCGATAAATGGTCTGAAAATCCCAATAGAACCTATTTTAACGGACAGCCTTCTGTTCGCATTTCAGTGAGCACAACCAATTCTGAAGACCTGATATCAGCGGCCGGCAGTACGAAAGAATATATTGCGGATTTTAATGCCAATCATTCTAATGTCCGGATAGACATCACAAGGGATTCTTCGATTACCATTTTGCAAAGAACGGAATTGCTGCTGAAAAACGGTTCTCAGGGCATATTGCTTGTGCTCATTCTGCTTGCGCTATTCCTGAAGCCCAGATTGGCATTTTGGGTAGCTATCGGTATCCCTTTTTCATTCTTCGGGATGTTCATTTTTGCACATATGTTTGATGTAACCATCAATGTCCTGTCGTTATTCGGTATGATCATCGTGGTGGGTATATTAGTGGATGATGGTATCGTGATAGCGGAAAATATTTATTCCCATTATGAAAAAGGCAAAAATCCCATACGTGCCGCTATCGACGGTACACTCGAGGTAGTGCCACCTATTACCTCAGCTATTATAACCACACTGGTTGCCTTTTCTACCTTTTTCTTTTTAGAAGGCCGAGTCGGTGAATTTTTTGGTCAGGTTTCGGTAATAGTGATCCTGACACTCAGTATTTCACTTCTGGAAGCGCTGATAATTTTGCCATCGCATGTCGCACATTCAAAGGCATTGTCAAAAGAACAAAAAACCTATGTATTCAATAAATACGCCGACAACTTCATCAGGTGGATGACCAATAAGGTTTACGGTCCTTATCTTGAATTTTTTCTGAAGAATAAATTCCTCGGGTTTGCTGTGCCGATCACATTATTGTTGCTGACGCTGGGTTCAATGAGTGGCGGCATTATCCGTTTCACTTTTTTTCCGCCAATTGCCAGTGACAGGATTGTCGTGACCCTGAAAATGCCACAGGGTACCAATGAACAAATTACCGATTCGCTCATAACGAGAATTGAAAATGCCGCATGGCTTGTCAACGAGGATTTCAAAGATGTACAGGAAGGCGATAAACCGGTGATTCAAAACATCATCAGAACCATAGGGCCCGGAACATCCAATGCAAGCCTGCGGATTAATCTGCTGCCGGGAGAAGAGCGCAATGTTGAATCTTACGTAGTTGCTGCTGCAATACAGAAAAAGACGGGGCCGCTCTATGGCGTGGAAAGTGTAGAGTTCGGGTCGGGAAGTCATTTTGGCGGTAAGCCCGTGTCTATTGCCTTGCTGGGCAATAATATTGATGAGCTCAAGCAGGCCACCGAGATTTTAAAAGACGTATTGCGGAAGAATCCACTGCTCAAAGATGTGATGGATAATGATCCGGAAGGCATCAAGGAAATTGAAATTAAGCTGAAAGACAATGCCTACCCACTTGGGTTTACACTTGGGGAGGTCATTAACCAGGTCAGGAGCGCATTTTTCGGCTTTCAGGTACAGCGGTTTCAGCGTGGCAGGGATGAGATCAAGGTGTGGGTAAGGTATGACCGGGAAGCGCGAAGCTCAATCAAAAATCTTGATAACATGCGCCTTGTAAGTCCTTCAGGTCAGCGGGTGCCGTTCAGCGAGATCGCCACGTACACAATAGGCAGGGGGGAAATCTCCATTAATCACCTCGATGGCAGGCGGGAAATACAGGTTGATGCAGATTTGATCGATCCGAAGACCAGCGCCACGGAGATACTGACTGATATAAAAGAAAATGTAATGCCTGAAATTCAATCACGGTTCCCCACTGTATCGGCCTCTTTTGAAGGCCAGAACCGCGAGGCAAACAAAGTGACCAAATCAGCCCGCTCAGTGGTCGTGATTATAATATTCCTGATTTTTATTATCATCGCATTTACCTTCAGGTCATTCAGTCAGCCGCTCATGCTTATGCTGATGGTGCCTTTCAGCCTGATCGGCGTCGCATGGGGGCACTGGCTGCACAACTTCCCCATTAATGTGCTTTCGTACCTCGGTATTATTGCACTGGTTGGTATCGTAGTGAATGACGGGCTGGTGCTGATAGGTAAATTCAACGGGTTCCTGCGCGACGGACTTAAATTTGACAAAGCGCTCCTTGAAGCAGGAAAATCCAGATTCAGGGCTATTTTCCTCACATCAGTTACTACTATTGCAGGCTTGATGCCTTTGATGTTCGAGAAAAGCCGGCAGGCTCAGTTTCTTAAGCCGATGGCACTTTCCATTGCCTATGGCATTGCACTGGCTACAGTACTGACTTTGGTAATGCTCCCGCTCATGCTATCGCTGGGCAATAAAATGAAAGTGTACTTCCATTGGTGGAAAACAGGCAGAAAACCCTCAAAGGAAGAAGTTGAAAGGTCAATCATAGAATTAAAATCGGAACAAAATGACATCGGTTAAATTCATATTCATCATATCTCTTTTGATTGGAGGACCGCACTTGTACGGTCAGGAAAATTTTCTTTCGAAAAGAGCTGCTGTTGATATAGCGCTGGAAAATAATTATGATATCAGGATTGCCAAAGGCAATGTGGAAATCGCCGAAAATGAAGCAGGTGTCCTCAATAGCGGTTTTCTCCCTACAATAGTCGGATTGGGTGGTGCCAATTACAATATTATTGACAGCAAAGCCACTTATCAGAACGGCTCGGAACGCGAAGTGAACGGCGCTCAATCATATTCATTTAATGGCTCTATAGGCTTAAATTATACTGTTTTTAATGGGTTGGGGAGAAAATACAACTATGAAAGGTTAAAGGAGAACTACAACCTGTCGGAACTTCAGGCACGTCAGGTTATAGAAAATTCCATCCTCAATTTGTTTGCTGTCTATTATGATGTTGCCAGGCTCACACAGAATGTTCAAAGCCAACAGGAAACAATTGAGATTTCGAGACGCCGGCTGCAACGGGCCCGGTATGGATATGAGTACGGCCAGAATACCCAACTTGATGTGTTGAATGCAGAGGTCGATTTTAACAATGACAGCATCAATTTTCTGAACCTTGTTCAGGAGCTTGAAAACACGAAACGCGACCTGAATGTGTTGCTTGGCAGAGATGTGAATGAGGTGTACACTGTGGATACCACCATCGTGTATATGGAGGGGTTAACACTCGATGAGATCATGAAAAATGCACTTAAAAACAATGTGCTTGTGTTACAGGATCAGTCCTTGTTGCAGGTAGCCGAATATGGAATAAATGTAAATAAAGCAGCCCTGATCCCACAACTCGGCATCAATGCCAATTACAATTACCTTAACAGGCATAGTGACCCCACTGCGTTTTTTCAGCAACAGACATCGATAGGACCGACATTCGGGGCAAGCCTCACCTGGAATATTTTTGATGGAGGACTAACGCATACCCGCGTCCAGAATGCAAAAATTGCAGCGAGGAATCAGGAGATCAGCCTGCAGCAGACACGTCAGGTATTGCAACGCAATGTAAATAATGCCTGGGCATTTTATCAGAATTCGCTTTTTGTGCTTCAGGCAGAAAGAAAAAACCTCGAAACCAACCAGCGCAATTTCGATCGCACGCTTGAACAGCAAAAACTGGGACAGATCACCTCTATTGAATTCAGGCAGGCACAGTTCAATCTGCTCAGGGCTAAACTGAATTTTAGTAAAGCGAAGTATGAAGCCAAAACCGCGGAACTCGCACTGCTTCAGTTAGCCGGCCAGTTGATGAATGCCACTTTCTGATGGCTGCATACTTCTCTATGAGAAAATAACCATTTTTTTATGCAATATTTTCGGGATGCCCCGGGAGGATGCTGCTGCATATCCGGAGAACTTAAAAGTGCCTGTCAGGAAACAGGAGTAATTAATTTCTTTTTGATTATTCATGAGCAAATAATTAATTGTAAATTGGTGCAACAGGCTGGGTGGGCAAGCCCGGACAGATAATCATTTTTTAAACCCAAAATTCTCAATGGGACTTCGTTATGAGAGGTTATTGAGAATTTTGGGTTAAACCGACATTATTATGAAAATAATCCAATTTAAAACCGGTGCTTTGCTT
>WGED01000711.1 GCA_015492915.1 Cyclobacteriaceae bacterium | reverse complement strand
TTAATATTAAGGGTATTGGAGATGACAAAGGAAGCGATGTTTTCACCAAGCTTCAGCAGGAAATCGATCTGATATCTTTCCAGTTCATGAAATAATCCGAATTCCATGACTCCGGCTATATTATTGTCATGCATCACCGGCACAATGACAACGAAGGTTGGCGTCGCCTCTCCGAGGCCTGATGTGATATGGACAAAATCATGCGGTACTTCCTTCAATATTACCGGCTCCTTTTCGAGCGCACACTGCCCAACCAGACCCTGCCCGATCTCAATGGTTTTGGAAAATACCTTATGTCGTTCGTAGGCATAGCAGGCAACCATTTCGAGTATCTTGCGGTCTTCCTCCTCTTTTATCAAAAACAATCCGCCCTGATTGGCGTCAATATACCTCACTATGGTTTTTAATAAAACATCATAGACATCATCACCGGCTTTGCGCAATATATCATTGACATTGCTGATGCCCTCTGCCACCCAATTTCGCCGCTCTTCACTCCTGCGCGACTGCTCCATCTCTTCAAGGTGTTTCTGCAACTCTTGTTGTTGCTGCTCCATAGCATAGTTTTTTTCCTTTATGTCATTGAGCAATGCATCATTGTGCTTCTCAGAGTGATAATTCCTTTTTTGCATAAAAAGCAGGCAGGACACCAAAATCCCGACAGCAAAAATATATGAGAAGAAATCCATGAATCCCGAACGGAAAATGGTAGAATCAAGCTCAATGTCAAAAAAATCATTGGCAAAGGATTGGCTGAAAAGCAGGGCATAACATGCGAGTAATGAGAGTATTAGCAATCCTTTTTCACGATAATCAATCAAAACCCATGGAATTACGGTAAGTGCGAGTTCTATGGCCATCATGGAAGGGATGACACCCTCACCCGGCTGAACCAAAAAGGCCTGATACAACCATGCCAGCAACAATAAAGTGGTAGAAAGTAAAAATCTCGACAGGTTGTACTGACCCAAATAGTTGAACACCAAAGCCCCGACACAAATCATAATGCATATGAGGGGATAAATGGTGAGCTGGGGAAAAAGAATATATGAAAAAACGGCATAAAATGCCCCCACACCAACCATCAATACGGCGACCTCATTGGATATTTTGACCTTGGCCTTAAGAAAAGGTTTCAGGTCTTGATGCAGGCCTGTTTGAAATATATTATTCATCAGAAAAGGTTTTTATTAAAAAAAAAGCCTTTATTCGTTGGTTATGTCGCCTGCTATATATTATTGTGTTTCAATAATTCTAATTCTTTTTCAAGTTCTTCTATTTTGCGCAGATACTCCTGCTCCTTTCTGTTAATCTCCTCCTGGGTGGCCTGCATCTCCTCCATATTTTGCCGCATTTCCTCTTCCTGTGCTCTCAGCTCTTCCGACTGCATCTGATACCGCTCCAAAAGTATTTTTGTTTGGAGGTTTATCCTGTTGGCAGCGATGTACGACGCGAGCGATCCGGAGAGTTTTTCAACAAAATCGATCTCATGATCTTGGAGTTGGTGAAAAGATGCGATCTCAATAATACCCTCCACATTTTCCTCATGCACCAGTGGAACTATCAGGATACATTTCGGAGGCGCATCACCGAGACCCGAAGTGATGGTGATATATGAATCAGGCACTTCCTTGAGGTAAATCCTTTCTTTTTCGAGATAACACTGCCCAACCAGACCTTGTCCGATCTCAATCTTTTTCTGTAAAAATTTGTGCCTGTCAAAAGCATAGCACGCCTTCAGGTGAATATATTTTTCATTTTCATTCTCTTCTTCCACCACATACACACCGACCTGATTTACCCTGAGATAATCGACTATGGCCGAAACAAAATCTTTATAAAATGCTTCATTGATTTCTCCCCTCAGGTATTGACCGATCTCTGACAATCCTTTGGCTATCCAGTTCCTTTTTTCCTCTTCATCGTGTGCTATTTTATTCTCTTCAAGGGTTTGCAACAGTTCTTCCTGTTGCTGCTTCATCTCGGCATTTTTCTTCCTAAGGTCTTGTAAAAGCAGATTTACCTTTTTCTGAGCTCTCAGATTTTTGTTTTGCAACAAATACATACTGTAAATAACCGCGCCGATCGAGAAAATATAGGTGGGAATGGTGAACAGCTTATCCCTGAAAATGCTGCTGTTCATTTCAACGTTAATCCATTCATTGGTCAGTGGTTGCACCAGGAAAACAGCAAAAGAAAATATGAGTGCGGTTGTCAACAGGGCCTTTTCACGCAGATCGATATAAACAAACGGGAGGATGGCCACCACAAACTGGCCGATGTAAATGGAAACGATCAGCGGCTCTCCGGGCTGAACGACCATGGCGTGATACACGGCGACATCCAGCGAGATCAGGAATGTCAGCATAAGCCGGGCTCCATCGACATAACCGAGAAAATTAAGGAATAAGATGATCAGGCTGCCAAACAGCAACATCAGGCAGACGTTGATCAGGTTAGGTGCAAGATAAGCCGAGATGGCACTGTATATGATCCCCGTCAGGAAAAATATCAATGCGATAATGTTGGATATCCGC
>WGED01000710.1 GCA_015492915.1 Cyclobacteriaceae bacterium | reverse complement strand
CAATTTGTAATTCTTCATTTTTCATCGGATGCTTAGTCGAGCAGCAGTTCGATGTCTTCTTTCGAAAGATCTTTGACAAAGCTCTCTTCGGTGGTGATGAGATCGGTGGCGAGCTGGAGCTTGCGCTGCTGCAGGGTGAGGATTTTTTCCTCGACGGAGTTCTTGGTGATGAACTTATAGATAAACACCTGGTTCTTTTGTCCGATACGATGTGCCCTGTCTATGGCCTGTTGTTCTACCGCCGGATTCCACCAGGGATCGAGTAGAAATACATACTCTGCTTTGGTGAGGTTCAGGCCAAGGCCGCCTGCTTTCAGCGAAATCAGGAATAATTTAATATTATCGTCATTTTGAAAAAGATCTACCTGGGCCTGACGGTCTTTGGTGGAGCCGTCGAGATAGGCAAATTCCATGTCATTATTTCGCAGGTAGTCGGCAATGATGGTAAGGTGCTTGACAAACTGGCTAAAGATCAGGATTTTATGATCTTCACTGGTGGCGTTCATGATCATCCGCGTCACAGCGTCGAGTTTGCCCGATTCGCCGCTGTATTCAGGCTCGATCATTTTGGGGTGGTTGGCGAGTTGTCGCAGTTTGGTAAGTCCCTGTAACAGCAGCATGCGCGATTTGTTCATTCCGAATTTCTCTATTTGCTCAAGGATCTTATTCCTGAAATACGACTTGGTCTCTTCGTATTTTTCCTCCTGGTCGCTTGTCATGGTGCAGTACCTGATCGTCTCGATCTTTGCGGGCAGTTCCGTGGCAACCTGTGATTTATGTCTGCGCAAAATAAACGGCTTGATGATAAGGTTGAGCTTGTCCACCTTTTCGCGATTATTTTGCTTTTCGATGGGGATCATGAATTCATTCCTGAAAAAGGTCTTATTGCCGAGAAGCCCGGGGTTGAGGAAGGTCATTTGAGACCAAAGGTCGAGCGTGCTGTTCTCAAGCGGTGTGCCCGTGAGCGTCAGCCTGTTTCTTGCGCGTAGCTGCCGTACACTTTTCGATATGATGCTGTCAGGATTTTTAATTGTCTGTGACTCATCGAGTATCACATAATTAAAAAGGAAGTCCTTCAGAATATCGATATCGAGGCGGGCGATACCGTATGAAGTTATGATAAGATCATTGCCGAGAAAAAGTGTCGGATCTTTGATTCTGGTTGTGCCGGTGTAGTTATAAATTTTCAGTTGCGGTGTGAATTTTCTCGCTTCGAGTTCCCAGTTGTACAACAAAGAAGTCGGGACGATAAGCAATGAAGGTTCCTGCAGCCCCGTCTCTTTGAGGTGCTGGAGAAATGCCAGGGTCTGCACCGTTTTACCAAGCCCCATGTCGTCGGCCAGGCATCCACCAAACTTAAATTTATTCAGAAAATTGAGCCAGTTATACCCGGCTTTCTGATATGGCCGGAGGTGGCCGATGAAACCTTCGGGGATGACTGTTTCTTCGATTTTGTCGAAATTTCTGAGGTTCTCAAGCTTTTTATCCATGGAAACCTTAGCCAGGTTGCCGTCCTCAAGATTCTGAACCAGTGCCAGATGATGCTTTTTGAGGATGAGATGTCCCTTGTCGGTTTTATGCTCATCCATGAAGGCGAAAAGTTCCGAGTATTCTTTTATCCAATTTTCGGGGATGATGCCGATTTCTCCGTTGGGCAGCTTTATTTCATTTCCTTTTCTCAGAATGATCTTTCTGAGTTGGTCAAAGGGAATTTCATAATCGCCAAACCGCACGATGGCGTGGATATCGAACCAGTCAATATTTTCCCGTACTTCAACGGAGATGGATGTTTCACCGATGAAATATTTTTTCTTGTCACTTTTCTGAATGAGCTGAATCTGTTCCTTATTCAGAATATCTTTGTGTTTTGACAACCAGTCAATAGCCTGTGACTGCGGTAAAGTACATTTTGAGTTTTTCAGGTTGAGACCCAGTTCCTTGAGGAGGTTGATGATCCGGTTTTCTTCGCGTGTCTTTCGCACAATGCGTCGGAATATATAATGCCCGCCGTCATTATCCACCTGCACGCTTACGCCTGTATGATTATGCTCTGCCCTCAGATTGTATTTATCATAATCGAATGTGATATCAAACAGCATCTTCTTTTCGGTTCCGGGCAATTCGGCTTCCGGCCGGTCAAAAAGGGATGGCTGTTGAGCGATCGTCTGTACCTCGGCAAGGGATAATTTCGGCTGAGGCTCATGCTTTTCTGTCTTGATCTCAAATCCTTTGGCATATACATCAAATCCCGCTACGAGCGGGGCGATGAATTTACGGTAATATTCATCCTCGAGCTTTTTGGGTATGACGATAAATTTCTTTTTTAAAAAGGGAACGAGTTTGTTGCCATCGATATATTTGGCAAAACTGTACAGCTTGTCATCACAGACCAGAAAGGCGGGATCTTTGCACACGATATAAGATTTATGCGCGTAAAAATCTACTTTTTCTCCGTGGTATTTGATGGTCGGGAAATAATGTGTGTTATCTTCATTGCGCCTGAAATGAAATAATACCGTGGCTTTGGGTTCGAGTATCTCGATTTCTTTCCAGGTGGGTTCCCCGTCGCTGCCCATCTCAAAAAGCCGCTTGCCGTAAATATTTCTGAATATTTCGCTTCGCCGTCTTTCAAGATAGTTCTGAATCTCTTTTTGCAGCAATTTGTCCGGCTTGTCCGATTTATATACTTTGTAAAAAAAATCACGGGGTTTGATCTTGTCCCTGTGAAAATGCCTGATCACAGCGTCCTGTTGTATTGAATCCATCAGTCTGATCAGCTTGAAATCGGTATCGTCGAGGCCCGATGCGAATTCCATGGCATTGCGCGAAGAGATATTCTGATGCTGGAGGGTGAGCTTGCCCTTGTGATCGAGCTGCACCACGAAGGATTCCACCAAATACCCAAGGTATTCGTGCTCAAAGAGCGAATAAATGATCTGAAACGGTTGAGACGTGGAGACCTTCATGGCTTACAAATTGAACTCGCAAACTAAGGGTTTTGGATGAATTATCAGGCTTTTGATGCTGATTTCTTATGAGAATAATGTGATTTTTAGCAATAAATTATTTCAAACGGTCAGGAAATGGTTTTATCCGTATCTTTTACATGATCACGGCAACATTTTCGGAAAAGTTCGCAAAATGGCAGAGGGCGTTTTCGGGTGGTACTAAAGCATTACGGCCTGATGTTTTTTGATTATCCCAAAATTTTCAATAACCTTTCTATTCCGAGCTTAAACTACTTTAAAAT
>WGED01000709.1 GCA_015492915.1 Cyclobacteriaceae bacterium | reverse complement strand
TGAAGCGAGAAGGGGGAAGCGAAAAAGGTTTACTTTTATATTCTTCCTGCTTCACTGTTCGCCTTGGCGAACTGCTTCCAGCTTCACCGGCGACAGCCGGCTTCCTGCTTTTAACTATTTCCGTTTTCCCATACTTAAAAGAAATTACTAATGAGCTTTTCAAATCAGTTAGAGTGAATTTACTGCCGCCAAAAACCGACTTTTCTTCTGCTTCGGAACCATGACATATTCGCAGGCATTTAAATCTGAATGAACACCAATTTCCTCAATTTCATCGACTCCCTCTAAAATTTCATCCTGCTTTTTTATTCTGAAAATCGAATATTGCAAAGAATTAAGTATCGCTTGTATTTCATTTTGCTTGTCGATCCTTTCATTATTATCCTCATGATAGGCAGGAAGAATTTCCATGAGTATAAACGGATTCTTATCATGAATTAAACTACGGAAACTTTTTATTACCTCAAGCTCAGCACCCTCAACATCAATTTTAAGTATTGACACATCCTTCATATCGATTGATTTACTTATGCTGTCGATATCAAAAACCGGAATATATTCTTTCTTAATGATCTTTTGCCCGGGCCTGAAATTATCTATAATTGATGCTGCACTGTCTGTACTACTTTTACTGAAAAAATTCAATTCGCCCAAAGCAGTGTGTTCGGATATTGCAACAGGTAAAATTGATGTGTTAATGAAACCATTTGCTTCAATTAAATGAGCAGTATAGTTCACACACAGCGGATTGGGCTCGAATCCAATATAATTGATATCATTCGAAACACTCCTCAACTTCAGCAATGTCTGCCCAATATTTACTCCCACATCCACAAACAATTTATTTTCAATGGATAAGAGGGCTTTTAATAAATCGATCATCCATGGTTCAGACAAGAAGAGATTTGTCAAGCCAACATTCCCGAGAATTGGAATCTTAAAGTCTTTGCCATTTATTGAGACCTGACGTAAAAAATTAAAGTATTTCAGCACTCCATATTTATAGAGTTTAAATAATATTTTATTCAGCATGTTAGTCAGCGTCCCTTAATTTTTTCAATCATAATGAAACCTGCATTTGGCAATCAAAATCTCATCATCCTTTACCTGATAGATTAGGCGATGTTCACCATCGATCCTTCTCGACCAAAACCCCTTGTATTTGTATTTCAACGGCTCAGGCTTGCCTATTCCTTCAAACGGGTGCCGGGAGATATCCTTTAACAACTCATTGATCCGTTTCAGCATTTTCTTATCTGTCTTTTGCCAATAGAGATAATCTTCCCATGACTCCTTGACAAAAATTTATTTCATTCTTCAATGAGCCCCTTTTCGAATGAATCCCCTTTTTTCAGTTTTTCTATGGCCGCATCAAGGCGCTGCTCATTTTTCTTTGAGGAAAGTTCATGCTGTGTGGCAATCAAGGAGTTATACTCTTCCAGCGACATGATCACCACGCCGGTATCCTTACCCCTGTTGATGATAAGGGTTTCGAGGTTCCCGGTGACTTTGTCAAGGTACTTTTTAAGGTCTTTCCTGAAATCAGAGATAGTAGTAGTCAGCATTTTATTGAAATTTATGTACAATTATATGTACTATATTTTGTACATAAAAGTTACGGATGATTTATCTGTTTTTGCGTTAATGATAAAATGAGCACCAATCACTACATATTTCCGTTTTCCCATACGAGCAACATGCCGTCCTCCTCATGCTTGCCGGCAAGAAATTCTTCTTCGGTGTAAATCAGATAGCGGATCTTGCGCTTAATCAGCTCCTCAGCTTTGGCGATCAGCTTGAGCAGGTACGGCTGGTCCACTTCTCCAACCAATATCAGATCTATGAGATTTGAGTCTTTTCCTTTGGCAATGTCGCCGGTCAGGTACACTGATTTCAGGTTGCCCAGCCGCTCGGCGATCCGCTCCACGATCACATCGAGACCGAAATATTTCCGCACAATGCTGTTGATCTCATTGTAGAGTGGATGTCCGGAGTTGACCTTGAAAAGCTTGCGGTTGCCCTTAACTTCCGACACCAGCATATTGGCTTCCTCGAGCCTGTTGAGCTCCAGCCTGATGGCATTGGTGGATTCGCCGAATTCATTTTCCAGGCCGCGCAGGTGGGCCGAATTGCCCGGGTTCAGAAAGAACTTCAGCAATATCTTGATGCGCGTTTTGGAAGTAATTAAGGTACTGATCAAAATTCAGAAGGGTAAGACGCCCAGCGTGCAGGCGACGGAAAATCATTGCAAAAAATCACTCAAAAGTCATGGTGGGCGGGCGCAGCTTCGCCACCTCAGTCCCACTGTTAGTTAAAGAATGAGTAATTTTTTTGCTCAAAGTAAGGAAATATTTTTACTCAAAGAAAGGATGTGTGAGAAATTTATGAAAGTTGAGTCATTTTTTTGTCTGAACCTGCTCTCGGGCAAAGGCATTTAATTTTCATGTATAACATTTACGGTTATTTTCATTTTTGTCATGATTTTTGCCCATTCTTAAACCAAAAAAATTACTTTAAGGGCAAAAATGCACGCCAAAAATTTCTTATTAAATCTTATACCCGCGGGCTTACGCCCACGGCTATGATTATGTCGCTCCTTCGGAGCTTTTTTAAGAATTGATGGGAATTTTACCTCTCTCTAAGGCATGCGCATTTTACTTGTCACGGCCATTATCCGGAGTTTCCCAAAGATCAGGCAGAGAAGGCAATTTCAAATTCACTATTTAAAACACAACGCGGCGGCGCCGATGATGCCTGCGTTATTACCCCTGTCTCTT
>WGED01000708.1 GCA_015492915.1 Cyclobacteriaceae bacterium | reverse complement strand
GTCATACTCAAACCGCTCCCTGACCTGCTCTTCGCTGTCGTCGTCCATCACATATACGGTTTTCGTATCGGTGACATTGCCCGTAAAGTCATAGGCCGTGGCAGCGCGGGTGTATTTGGCGCCGATTTCTATGATTCAAGCAAGCGTCGTCATATAAGAATTTTCATATTTTCTGTTTTGCATTGCACAGGCAAAAATTCTGTGTACCAGCTTGTTTCTTACCGCATTGATCACAGACATTTTGTTTTTACCTTCGGCTGTTTTTCGCTCATAATACCGCTTCAGGTCGGTATTATATCGTATGGCACTTAGTGCTGCCATATGTAGCAGTGTTTTCATTTTCTTATTGGCCAGATGGGACACCCTGGATTTGCCCTTAAAAATCCCTGATTCGTGGTGAAAAGGGGCTATGCCGGTATAACAGGCATACTTTTTAGGGTCACTGATGTCTTTAAATTCATTCGTGGTCACGATGACGCCGATAGCCGTCTGCCTGCCCACACCCTCGACCGAAGTGATGACGTCAACCTGTTTTGACAATTCAATATCTTCCTTTATCAGCCGGTCGATCTCCTTTTCAACCTTCCTGATGTCTGCTTCTGCAGAATTCAATGTGCGCCTTGAATAGGCCCTGCATTTGTTGACAACAGACTTATCCACAAAGTAATCCATTTCTTTGAGTGGCGTGGAGAGCATGTTTTTCAGCGTGATCAGCCTGCGCCTGAGCGTTATTAAATGGTGCAGTTTGCTGACGGCTTTCCTTGGGGGCTGCCACAACCTGGCCTCATCACTGTTCTTTGCTGCATATTTACCGATACGGATAGCATCCAGCTTGTCGGTTTTCCCTCTTATCATCCCCATCGATTTCTTGATCCTGGAGGCCGGCTCCAACCACACGTTTGCTTTCCGGCTTACCAGTTCGAACACAAAGTGGTTGTTGTATATCCCGGTGAACTCCATGCAAAACAGGGTATCCTTAAGGCTGATTCCCCTGGTTTTCAGCAAATCCTTCAAAAACTTCCTGACGTCTTTCCGGTCGTTTTGAATTTTAAGATGAAAAAGCAATTCTTTGTTTTTGTACACAGCAATGTCAAGATGATCTTTTGAAACATCCGTGCCGATAAAATAAGTGAAATCCATAACTTTACGTTTTAATTATAAATAATTTAAACTAACAGTTTTAAGCACAATCAACACCTTACTAATGGGGCTTGTCCCCTAATTTCTATTTGATGCATTGCTTAAAACAGGCGGCAGAGGATAAAATCGGCGCATAGGGCATTATCCCTCGCAGGCAGGTTTACTCGCCTCTGCCGCTGTTAGTTATCCACAAATGTGGATGACTTTAAAAGAAAAAAGAACCAAAAAAGAAAATCTCATAATAATAGTAATATCTTAGAATAATACTATTCTGTAAATCTAAAGGCAGGCAGGCCTCCTGGTCAAACGTGCTGATTTTCTTCCCGCCCTGGCGGGACAAGTTGTACTTTAACCTCTCATAACAAAATCTTGGTAAGAATTTTGGGTTCAAGATAAAAATGAGAAAATAAGATCAACTCAGAAGAGGCAGGCTTCCCGAAAAGAATGAAGAGAAGAAATGCACAACTTCTCCGTTTAAGAATTACAACACTCAATGTGAATAATTGTTTGAATAATCACCAGTCAGGAAATGGACAAAGATGATATTCTGATCAGAATTTAAATCCGAATAAAAAATAGTATCGTTTTATCGCCGATTTCAAGCCGGGATATTCCGACATCCCATTACTGCCCTCATAGCGGGCTTCAATGGAAAATCGATTAAATTTTGTGCCTAAACCGAGGATAAATCCCTGCTCATAGTTTCTGGCGTCTTCGAGTGCCTTGCCTTCGGTTATGCTGATCTGCCCGTAGACATGCGTTATCCTTTCCTTGTAATTTGTTTCACTTAATGCAAAACCGTTTGCGAGGCCGCCATTAATATAAATGAATGCTTTGCCTGCAGGATATTTGAAACGCAACAATATGTTTAATTTCAGGTAGGAGTAACCGATTTCAGTGTTGGTTATTGTGTACACCTCGTCGTTAGTTATTTCTTTATACTGCCCTGTAAAATCATATGAAGTATAAAGCAATTCAGTATTCAACGACCATTTGCCCTGGTTGCCCGGCATAACAAAATCAAGAAATATTCCTCCTGAGAAATTCGTGGACATATCATAACCGGCGTTTATAAGGTAATAGAAAGAAGAACTGCTGAAATTTAACGTGCTCATTGATACACCGGCCAATAACCCAAAATCCAATGAGAGTTTCTCTTTCTTTTTCTTAAAGAACAAATCTGCATTCGAGCACGAATAATAAAAATTAAAAAGCTTTGTCAGGCTTTTTTTATCATATCTCAAATCACGTGTTTTTGGAGAAAGTGCAGGGCAGCCATCAAGATAATTTACGAGTTGGGCGGCAAATGTCCTGTTTTCCTGCTTAACGAGCTGATCGTTGTGTGTTCTGGCAAATACCTTATATTTCAACAATTCATAACCATCGTCCCATTTGATATAAAAATTATCATTGCTCACGCTGTTTTTATAATAATAGAGGGATTTATCCCCACTGATGAGTGTTTGTAAGAAGACCGTGTCTTTCCGGATATTTAAACCAGGAGTGTCCTCAAGCTGGTCAATTTTTTTTGAACTGTACTCAGAATCGACAATAGCGCTGGTATAAATATCGCCTTCCACACCAAATTCCTTTATTTCCAAAGGAGTGAATGTGGAAATAGCCCCTTCGGCAGAGTCTTTAAAATTTATTTTGTCCGGATTTTTGTTCCATTTCCGGTAATCGATAAAGCCCTGAATAGTATCTCCATTGGATTTGATAATGTATCCGGCCTTAAAAGTCTTTTGTGAATAACCTGTTTGGGTAAAAAATACCGCAATAGTTATAAAAAGCGATTTGCGCATTATCATACCTGTTTTTAATTGAAAAAATACACTAAACAGTTTCTTTAATAAAGATTTAAAAAATCATAGAGGGGTCATTAAACCATCAGATGGGATTGGTATCATAAACCAACACTTTTGCCCAGAGCGATTGAAAATCAGTAATAAACTGTTTGTGTGCTTCGTGCTCCTGATATACATTATGATCTTCAAGGCTCTTGAACCGGATATATAGCGAATAGTCGAAGGAATGATCGACCACATCTCGGCGGGCGGTGTTTGCCGGTTTGCCGATCTCTGCCTTTTGTATCTCTTTGACGGATTTGACGAATTTTTTCATTCCTTTTTCAAAAGCCTTGCGCTCTTTGTCGCTCACAGTATTTTTCAGCCAGAAATATACATTGTGTTGCAAGGCATTTTGGCCTGCAGTGTTGGCAAACAAGTTTCGTTGCGATAGCACGCCTAATGTCGTGAGGGCCATTGTCGCAGACTTTAAAAATTTTCTTCTTTTATTCATGACATAGAGATTTTGATGCTTATAAATCTAAGCAATTGATTAATTTGGCGGCATGATAAAACTGATTTTTTTATATGCACACGTGAAGAATGTAATGGAATGAGAAAATTTGAGTTTTTTCATGAAGCTACTACTCCATCGATATGGAGGTTTATTCCCGACAAAAACAAAATACGTTCATAATTCCAATCAGTTGCTAATTTTTTAATCGACATAAAAGTTTAATTAATCATGACAGTAGATCTGAGAAGCGACACACTCACCAAACCGACAAAAGGCATGCTGGAGGCTATGATGCAGGCCGAGGTGGGTGATGATGTTTTCGGCGAAGACCCAACGGTGGCACGGCTTGAGGATAAAGCGGCGAAAATGCTGGGATTCGAGGCGGGGTTGTTCTGTCCATCCGGCACAATGGCCAACCAAATCGCCATCAGGGTGCTCACACAGCCACAGGACGAGGTGATCTGCGACAGGCGGTCGCACATTTATCTGTACGAGGGCGGTGGAATTACCTATAATTCCATGATCTCACCTTGGCTGCTCGACAGCGACCGCGGGCGCATCACCCCCGGACAGATCGTCGAGAGCATCAAGCCGGACGACATACACTACCCGCGCACTGCGCTCGTGGCGCTCGAAAACACGGTGAACAAGGGTGGTGGCAGCTACTACACCATGGAGCAGATGCGTGCTATTCACAGTGTGTGCCGGGAACATAACCTTAAACTGCACCTCGACGGCGCGCGCATCTTCAACGCCCTGATCGAGACAGGGGACGATGCCATGGAAATCGGGCAATATTTCGATACCGCATCCGTATGCCTGTCGAAAGGGCTCGGCGCGCCTGTGGGCTCACTGGTACTGAGCAGCCAAGAAAATATCGTAAAAGCCAGGAGGATCAGGAAAGTGTTTGGCGGAGGGATGCGTCAGGCAGGATACCTTGCCGCGGCAGGCATCTACGCACTCGACCACCATGTGGAACGACTGAAGGACGACCATGAGAAAGCGAGAAAAATCGGCCGAATCCTCATGGATTGCCCCCATGTCGATGACGTTGAGCCTGTCGATACGAATATTGTCATTTTCTCATTGAAAGTGGGCATTGCGGTCAGCGGTTTCATCGATGCCTTGAAATCCCATATGATTCTCGCGCTTCCGTTCGGTGGCCAAAGCGTCAGGATGGTCACACATCTTGATATCACCGATGAGATGATGGAACATTTTGAAAAGAGCCTGAAAAATATCTGCAATAACCATTTGTCCTGAAATCCGGCTCGGACAATAAGGCGAAGCTCATGATGTCACCCTTTCAGGGTTGACTCGTATGAAAATGATATTTCTACAATTATTTCACCCCTTCGGGGTTGCCGTAATTGAAAAAAAAACAGCGAAATCTTCATTCAAAATCAATCCTGAAAAAGACACCTGATGTCATAAATTTTGGGATAAACATACCCTTGTGTGTCCCTAATTTGCTCCGGCCCTGCCGGTTTCATAATATCATCCTGTTTTCATAGCCGTTTGGATGGAAACATCTGACGCACCACATCTATCACCAACCCAATCCCGAAGGGATGGCATGATTATAGAACCGGGAGCATAATTTTGAATATAACCCCGAAGGGGTGAAATATTCATATTCACCGGCAAGTCATGATGAAGGATTATCAGAAATCCATGAAAAAACCACTATTTTTACCTTTCAAACGAATGATGGAGCTATGAGTGAACAAACCCTGCCGCTGGCCGAAAGGCTCCGCCCCGCCTCCCTCGATGATATGATAGGCCAGGAGCACCTTGTGGGCAAGGGCGCCATCCTGCGGCGCGCCATCGAATCGCGCAACATACCCTCCATGATCTTCTGGGGACCTCCGGGCGCAGGCAAGACGACACTTGCCAACATCATTGCCAACCAGGTGAAGACGCCCTTCCGCACGCTTAGTGCCGTCAATGCCGGCGTGAAAGATGTGCGCGAGGTGATCAGTCATGCGGGCAGGCTGCAGCGCACGATTCTTTTTATTGATGAGATACACCGTTTCAACAAATCACAGCAAGATGCCCTGCTGGGCGCCGTGGAAAAAGGTGTGATCACCCTGATCGGTGCCACCACCGAAAATCCTTCTTTCGAAGTCAATGCTGCGCTCCTGTCGCGCTGCCAGGTGTATGTGCTCAAACCGCTCTCGAACGACAACCTACTCAGGCTGCTCGATCTGGCCATGAAAAAAGACACAAAACTGAGCAAACTGAATATAGAGGTCAGGGAAACGGAAGCCCTCCTCCAACTTGCAGGAGGAGACGCCCGCAAACTGCTGAACATCTTCGAACTGGTCCTTGACACGCTGAAAGGTGATAAGATCGTGATCGAAAACAAAAAAGTGCTTGAGATAGCACAGCAAAAGATCGCCCTCTACGACAAAGCCGGCGAGCAGCATTACGATATCATTTCGGCATTCATCAAATCCGTTCGAGGCAGCGATCCCAACGCGGCGCTCTATTATCTGGCTCGCATGATCGAAGGGGGCGAAGACGTGAAATTCATCGCCCGCAGGTTGGTGATCCTGGCTTCCGAGGACATCGGCAACGCCAATCCCACGGCACTCGTTATCGCGACCAATTGCTTCCAGGCCGTGAACATGATCGGTTATCCCGAAGCGCGCATCATTCTGTCACAGTGCACCATTTATCTGGCAACTTCGCCCAAAAGCAATTCCGCCTACACGGCCATCAGTAAGGCACAGGAACTGGTCAGGAAGACAGGCGATCTGCCAGTGCCCCTGCAGATCAGAAATGCCCCGACAGGCCTTATGAAAGACCTCGACTACGGCAAGGGCTACAAATACGCCCATGACTTTCCGGGCAATTTTGTTGACCTTGAATTCATGCCCGATGCTATCAGGGGCACAAAACTTTACGAACCCGGAGACAATACCCGTGAAAACGAGATGCGCAAAAGAATGAGGGCGTACTGGAAAGAAAAGTATGGGTATTAATATTCAACCCAAAATTCTCAATAACCTTTCTATTCCGAGTTTAAATTACTTCAAAATCAGGCACTTCGTTCACGTTGGGCTCGTCACCATAAAAGTGCATTATGTCTCCTCATCAAACGTGCTGATTTTCTTTCCGCCCTGGTGGGATAAGTTGTGCTTTAACCTCTCATAACGAAATCCTGAGAATTTTGGGTTCAATAAACTGCTGATTACGAATGCAGCGCGACAACCCCTCCATCGTCACCGGCCGGGAAAAAATCGCCTAATTCTCAATCCCTTCGAAGTCTTCAATCTTTTTGAATGAATACTGATAATGATAGCTCATGGGGACTATCTCATTATATTCTTCCACGCTGGCATTGGAAAGGCATGCCTCAATTATTTTTTTACCGGTATTCAACAGATCTTTTTTCAAATACTTTTTCAGTTCTCTGTTGAAAAAGTCCTGCAATTGCCGGGCTCCGGCATCATATCCTTCTGTCCCGACTTCTTTCTGCATATAAACTTTGAGAAAGCGAGTAGGGATTTTTGACGCTTCGAGTGTCAGATAATTCAACTCATAGCCCAGCAGCGGACAACGCGCCGGCTGGTACTGATCCTTTCTCAGTTGCGCCGCACCCCTCCTCGTCAGATATTCCCGCATTAATAGCTGCGGCTTGAAATCCACTTTCCAGACACCGATGTTCTGGTTTGGCACCAAAGTGAACGTGGTTCTTGGCGTGTCGATGATCTGCTTCAGCAGCATATTCGCATGCCGTATCCGCTTGCCGGTAGCAAATGGCCAGTAAGAACCAACGCCTTCGCTTTCCATAGTGCCGGTACCGACAATGCTGGGATTGTTGTGTCCGCGCGGAGCAACCAGCCGCCACAGCCAGGCCAGTGCAGGCGGCAGCAGATGAAACAAGCCCACAATCCCGTAAGTAGGGTTTTCTTTGGTGCAGCTCGGTGTCCTGATACCAAAACTCCGGATATCAACGGAGACGGGCTTATCGACGACATCATCCACGATATCCCTCGGTAAAATAATCCGCGGATTGGGACATGGCTTGCCCGGTTCGTCCTCGATATGATCCCAGATCAGAGCGGTTGACCGGGGTATTGTGTCGATGTTGAGGAAAAGCAATGGCTTTTTGGGCTTTACCGTGATCTTTTCCAGAAACGGGTCATCTCCATATTCCGTCACCCTGTCAACACGGATAAACCAGGCATTTTCCGCGTCGATAATTCTCAACTTTCCATCCTGGTGCTGAAATGAAGGGTGGCAAAATGCCATATCATCGGCAATGGGATTGAAAGCACAAAATCTGGGGATACTGATAAACCGCCCTTCACCGGAGATGATATTCCTGCCGAGCAGCACTCTGCCGTCCGGTTCCCGCACAATGTACTGATGCAGCTCGCTTTTTCCCCCTCCGCTGGCACCTTCGTGCATAAAAGTTGTGACATTATCATAAGGGCTGATGCTCTGAACAGCCGAACAGTGCGCCGTCACCCAACCTTCTTCTTCGCCTTGGGTGAGCAATACGCCGTAAAGTCCTTTTTTAGCGCTGGGTCCGGGATACAAATTGTAGGAGTAGAGTTCGTGAATCTCATCGGTCCTGTTGTGCACCACTACCTGTTTGCCGTCAAAATGCGTATGCCTGAATACCGGCGCCACAAAGATGACGGATCTGATGTTCGCATTTTCTTTTAGTTCATTTACCGGAACCATCGTTTGCAGCATTGAAAGGCCCATGGCAAAAAATGCGGCATTGGCCGGAGCTATGGCGATGCCGTAGGAGCCGATACCCTGACGGCCGGCAAAATAAAAGAATACAGCGAGATCTTGTTCCCGGAGCCATTCGAAGGTTTCATGTTGCAGTTCGTCAAAAGGATAACCGTACTTGTCGATAAACCGGGTTTTATCCGTTGGTTTATCGTCGGCAATCACCATAGTGCCGGGATCGCGGCGTCTCATATACGCTTCGGTATAATTGGCCGAGATCCCGTTTTTTACTTTGTGCACGATTGCTTCGACATATTCCCCTTTGCCCGGCACATCATATTTCACCTCAAATTCAATATTATTTTTGCCTCCAACGGCAGCTTCTTCCAGTTCGCCGGTTGTATTGAAAACCGTACAGCTTTTGCAGGTCATGAGTAATTCTTGAATGTTATTGGATAAGTGAACATTCTTTTTCCTCAGAATTTTAATCAGGTTTAACATAGGTATTTACTTTTTTTGATAACAGTATAATTTTTGCCGCTTCCAGTATGTCAGTTCCAATGGTAGGTTTAGTAACAAATTCGTCAAGATGTTTTGAACCGTGCCCGGTTAGTACATAGATGCCTTTGGCGCCGGCATTTTCTGCACAAAATACATCGCCGGGATGATCGCCTATTAAGTATGACCGGGATAAATCGATATTGTACTTTTTAGCCGCCTTGTATAGAAAAAAAGGGCTCGGCTTGTGGCATTTGCAATTGTCTTCCCTGGTATGCGGGCAAACAAACACTTCCTTGATCTCAATTGAAGCTTTCTTTAATCTGGAAACAATTGCATCATTTACTTTGGCGACTTCTTCGGTTTTCAGCAGGCCTTTCCCAAT
>WGED01000707.1 GCA_015492915.1 Cyclobacteriaceae bacterium | reverse complement strand
ACTCACAATATTGCAGTCATGGGAAACATGGTTTTTCTGGAAATGGCCAGAATTGCAATTATAGCTGCTTTAGGTGACGCCTATAAGAATATAAATATTGAACTGGATAATACAAAATGGTTTTCGGATGTGGTTGTTGAAGAAGAGCCAATCAAGTTGTTTATTGATTTATATGAAATAAAATTTGATGAAAATAATAATTTCAAATCGGTAAATTATAATATTTTCTCAATGGAAAATGATTCTCCAGAAAAAATAATTCATGTTCAAGGTGTTGGTTCATTGGGATTACAGTCTCCCGTTGAAAACATAAATATCAACAATATTTTGGAAGATATTAATGGCTCTACATTAAACCCAGAACAATGTGATGAGGTTTATGAGTTATTAAATATTGATTGTGTACCCGGTGATTTAGGCCTTAAAAAAGTTTTTTTTGGTGATGGTCAGGCTGTCGTTCGGCATTGTTTGCCAGATTATTCACTGGAAGATGACGTTGACTATGTGCTACACCCCGTTCCAATGACGTTGGTGAGCAAGACTGCGATAGCCATAATAAAGGGGGTTAGTAATGTCATCGAAAAGGAAGTAAAAAAAGGGGAAAACAGGGAAAGGTTGCATAGTGATTTATTCCTGTTAGCAGATTCTCATCCCGTTTCTGTGAAAAAAATAAAAATATTTTCTTCCCTTGGTGGAATCATGCATAGCTGGGTGCGTTATACAAAAGGAGGGTCATCTAGTGGTACTACATTCAAGGTAGATATAAGTGTATATGATGAAGCAGGTAATGTGTGTATAGAGATTATCGGATATGAGGTGGAAGTATATTTATCTGATAATAGTAAAAATTATTCTGACCATGATCGGCCCAAAAAAATGTTATCAATAGTGGATAACAGGCAGTGTGATGTTTTTGAAGATGTTTTCGATCAATTGGATATAAGCCCAATAAAAAATAATGGGGTATATTTGATTGCATGTGATTGTGAGAAAATGGGCGTTTTATTGGTGGAATACCTGTCCCAATGGGGTGCTGCAAAAATATTTTTGGTTATATGCTCAGAAAAAATTGATTCATTTAAGGGTAAATTAGAAACAATCGAAACCCTGGATGTTGATATTCAGTATATAAACCATGATTTATTACAGTTGTCTTATGTAAAATCATGTTTGGTTAATACGAATCACCTTGCTCACAAAATAAATGGTATTTTTTATGCCGGAACAATATCCGATTGCTCAGTAAATAATAGCTCTGAAGTGGAATGTGAATTTTCACGGTCTGTAGAGGTTTTCAACAAAGTATATGCAAACCCTGTTCCAGAGCAGGAGTATCCGGATTTTATCTGCGATTTTTTATCTGGAAAAAATATAATAAAGCAACAATCTGTGGGAAGTGATAACCACGTTATTTGTCGCACAGTGAAAGTAACCGGTCTGGATGGGTTTCAGGAGAAAAATACAATATGCGGTAAATCACTTGTTGTTGATTGGAAAGCGGAAAGTGGTGATAGACAGAATAAGACCTTACATAAAAATGGTGGATTTCTGTATTCAAATCGTGAATTTATAGCGAAAGTGTTTGGTCTGGCGTTTGTGCAATATGATACACACTCGTTTGTTATTGCCGACAAAGGGTTGTCTTCACTACAGTGTCACTTTATAAGTGAATCACAAGCAGGAGATTGTCAGGGAATAAATAATGATGGAAATTTTAACAATACTATCTTTAACCACCCCAGTTTCGCCCAGAAAAAAAATATTCAATTAAGTGCATCAGAAATTGGGGTTTATATTGAAGCCGATCTTAAGAAAATAATCCATGAGCAATTAAAAATTAATTATGGATTATTAGATGTGGATACCAATTTTTCGGAGTTTGGTTTTGATTCGATTGGTTTAACTGAATTTGCCCACCGCCTTTCACAATGCTTTGATATTGAAGTATTGCCTGCGGTTTTGTTCGGAAATTATACATTGGAAAAACTGGCAACGTATCTGTTGTCGGAACATAATGACGAAATTATTAAATATTATCGAGAACAGCAGGAAGTAGCGCCACATAAAAAGAAAAGTCCATCTTCATTAAAAGAAGGTAACAAAGCGCCGGACAATATACGTTCATTAATCAAACAAGGGTGTTTGGTTAAAAATAATGAACCCTTGTCGAGGAGAGCGGAAATTACCGGGGAGAATCCTGAAAAAAAATCTTGTTCGGAGCGTGTTGCGGTAATCGGAATAAGTGGAAAATTCCCGATGGCGGATACTCTTGATGATTTCTGGAATAATTTAGAATCCGGTAAAGATTGTATTACCAGAGTACCTGTGGATCGTTGGGGTTCAAAAAACGATTTCACTTCCAGTCAAAAAAGTCAACATAAACCGCATATGACATGGGGCGGATTTATTAATGGGGTGGCAGAATTTGATCCCGATTTTTTTGGTATATCACATCGTGAAGCGGAGCTTATGGACCCTCAGCAGCGTTTGCTGTTGATTTATGTGTATCGCGCCATAGAAGATGCAGGTTATAGCCCAAAGAGTCTTGCCGGGAAAAATATTGCTGTTTTTATCGGCACCGAGAACAGTGGTTATGACAGTTTAGTTGAAAAATCAGGCAGCGAAATTGAAGCGTATACTGCGACAGGAACACAGCCTTCGGTGGGACCTAACCGCATAAGTTTTTATCTTGATCTTCGTGGACCCAGTGAGCCTATTGAAACCGCATGCGCGAGTTCTCTGGTTGCCATTCGACGGGGAATGATGGCATTAAATGAGGGTTGTGAAATGGCTATTGTGGGGGGGGTTAATACATTGTTATCCCCGGCACGGCATATTGCCTACGACAAAGCAGGTATGTTGAGTGAAGATGGGCGCTGTAAGACTTTTTCAACCGATGCCGATGGCTTTGTAAGAAGTGAAGGTGTTGGAATTTTACTGCTTAAGAAGCTCAGTCGTGCCGAAGAAGAAGGTGACCATGTCTATGGCTTGCTTTGTGGCAGTGCCGAAAGCCATGGGGGACGGGCGCATTCATTAACAACGCCTAATCCCATAGCGCAAACTCAATTATTGGAAAAGGTCTATAAAGAAGCCAACATTGATCCACGAACAGTCACTTATATAGAAACCCACGGCACTGGCACACAGTTGGGTGATTCTATTGAAATTGATGGTCTTAAAACGGCATTCAGGTCGTTAATTACCGGGATCAAACATCATAGTCCTTCAAATGATACAGGAACATCTTTGAGTGCTAATGCGTATTGTGGGATAGGGTCCGTCAAAACAAATATCGGTCATACAGAGCTGGCTTCAGGTGTGATTGGTGTCATTAAAGTATTACTTCAGCTAAAGCATGCAATGCTGGTAAAGAGTATCCACACCACTCCATTGAGTCCTTATTTGCAATTGGAAGGAAGCCCATTTTTTGTCGTTCAGGATGGACAAAAATGGCAAGCATTATCTGATGATTCTGGCGTGCCTATACCACGCAGGGCAGGTATCAGTTCATTTGGTATGGGGGGGGTGAATGCTCATGTCATTCTGGAGGAATATATACCCAGGCAGAAGAAAATAAGCGCCACAACCCCGGCTCAGCTCGTCATATTTTCTGCACGTAATAAGAAACAACTTGATCTGCTTGTAAAGCAGATGTTGGATTATGTGATAAAAAATGAAGAACTGTCGTTAGACAATTTTGCTTATACGCTTCAGGTTGGGCGGGATCAAATGGATGCCAGACTGGCAATGATAGTGTCTGACCGCGAATCACTGATAACCGGCATTAAGAACTATTTGGGTGTAAATGATTCAGTATATCCCTCTGCGCCTTTGATTTTTTCAGGAGAAAGTCAGCGTAATTCCGTTGACAGGTGCTTTGTTAATGACCTGTTTCAAGAAAAAAATCTCGAAAAACTTGGGGAATATTGGGTCGAAGGAGGGAGCATCCCCTGGGATTTATTACATAAGGGGAAAATCCTTAACCGGATTCCATTACCCACCTATCCTTTTGACAAAAAACACTATTGGATTTCAAAGGCTGGCCTGCCTCGTCGTGAAATTTTGGAAACACCAGAAATTAAGGGCGCCCAGGTCGAGGAAAATGAGTGGATTGCTATGGGGAAGGCATCGCGGAGCCCACTTTTCGAAAGTTGGTTTTTCTGCAATTGATTAATAGGGGAGAGTTGATTTTGGAAAAGAAAAATGTATTTCTGATTGTAAAAGATGTGATTTCAGAGGTGTTGCCTGATGTCGATTCTAATGGTGTAAAGATTGAACAAAACCTTAAATCGCTGGGCGCCAACTCAATTGATCGTACAGAGATAGTAATGCTATCAATGGAGCGGTTAGGGATAAAGTTACCGCTGGTCAGTTTTGGGGGTGTGGAAAATATTGAAGAAATGGTCGATGTTTTGGTTGATAACACCTGAATTACAAATAGTCGTAATTATCACGTAATTGCAAGGAAATGGGATGGTAAAGGAGTCAGGAAAAAAAGTTGCTGTTGTCGGTATGGGGATAGTGTCTTCTATCGGGGACAATATTTCGAGTTTCACGCGCTCACTTAAAAATGGTATCTCGGGTATCACCGGGTTGGCCGAAAGAGAAGGGCCAGAATTATCTGTGGATATTGGTGCTGAAATAAATAGGTTTTCATTTAGTGATGGCCTTTCCCGTTATCCTGATCTTCCCGAAGAACTTTTACAAAAAGCGAAAAGTTGTGCACGACGATCACCTTTTCCAGTACAGGCGTCGGTATTGTCAGCGTTGGAAGCATGGCAGGATTCTCGCATGTTTGCCCAGAAAAATGACCCTGAACGGTTGGGAGTCATTGTTGCTGGAGAGAGTACAACTCAAAATTATCGTTATGGGTTGCATGCAGGTTTTGCAACCGATCCGGAATATTTGTCACCAAGGTATGCGCTTCAATTTCTGGACAGTCATCAGGTTGGCGTACTCAGTGAAATATTTAATATTGAAGGAGAGGGATTTGTGGTTGGTGGCGCCTCGGCGAGTGGTAATGTCGGTCTCATAAAGGCGGTGCAGCTGATTCAATCCGGCTTTGTGGATACTTGCCTTGTTGCAGGCATCGTGGCGGATCTATCGCCGATTGAGTTGCAGGGATTTGTCAATATTGGCGCAATGGTCGGGAAAAATAAGTTTCAATCACCGGACCAGGCCTCACGTCCCTTTGATGCTGGGCATGCTGGTTTTGTATATGGTCAGGCGAGTGCTTGCGTGATTTTACAATCTTGTGATGTGGCTGAGTCCAAAGGGGCAGTGATACGATCAAGGGTACTGGGTTGCGCCCTGAAGCTTGATGGTGTCAGTACCTCTGAGCCTAATGTTGAAGGGGAAGCCGCTGCGATGAATAGGGCGTTGCGCAGAGCGGGGGTTTCGGCACATGAAATTGATTATTTGAATGCACATGGCAGTTCATCACCGCTGGGCGACTCTACTGAAGTGGAGGCAATAAAGCGTGTTTTTAAAAATCATGTGTCAGAGTTGTGGGTCAATTCAACCAAGGGGTTGACTGGTCATTGTCTATATTCAGCCGGGGTTGTGGAATTCATTGCATCGGTTTTGCAAATGGAAGGCGGGTTTATTCACCCTAATCGGAATCTGGATAACCCCATTGATCAAGACCTTCGTTTTAGTGGGGCAACATTTGAGAGGGATAATGTCGAGCTCGCAATGAGTAATTCATTTGGGTTTGGTGGAATTAATTCCAGTATTGTTTTTCAAAATCATCGTTAATTATAAAAATACGTGTGATATTTTAAAAATATAATCAGAGTAAAAGGATAGTTATATGCAACTGGTCGGAATTGAAATGCTGAATATTTTTGGCGGTAGCGCTTATTTGGATGTTGACCAGTTAGCGAGCCATCGTGGTCTGGATAAAACACGGTTTGACAATTTGCTGATGAAAGAAAAATCCGTGGCTTTGCCTTATGAAGATCCTGTTTCATTGGGCGTCAATGCGGCAAAACCAATTATAGACGCCTTAAGTGATAGTGAAAAAGATCGAATAGAAATGCTTATTACGTGCACGGAATCATCATTTGATTTTGGGAAATCAATGAGTTCCTATATGCATGATTATTTAGGGTTAAACCGGAATTGCCGGCTGTTTGAAATTAAAAGCGCATGTTATTCGGGAACAACAGGATTACAGGTGGGAATAAATTTCGTATTGTCCCAGGTATCGCCGGGCGCCAAAGCTTTGGTGATTGCGACGGATATCTCAAGATTCCTGGTGGCGGAGGGCGGAGGCGTGTTGTCTGAAGGCTGGTCTTTCGCAGAACCCAGTTCCGGTGCTGGCGCCGCGGCGATGCTGGTGAGTGACCGTCCTTATATATTTCAGATGGATGTTGGCGCCAATGGGTATTATGGATTTGAGGTTATGGATACTTGCCGGCCAGTGGCGGATAGTGAGGCAGGTGATTCTGATCTGTCTTTATTATCTTATTTGGATTGTTTGCAACAGTCTTTTTCTGAATATCAAAAACGTGTCCCCGATGCGAATTATCTGGAGAGTTTTTCCTATCTTGCTTTTCATACGCCTTTTGGAGGAATGATAAAAGGGGCCCATAGAACCATGATGCGTAAAATGCTCAAGGCAAAAGCAGATGTTATTGAGTCAGATTTTGAAGAAAGGGTGTTTCCAGGACTTATCTATTGCCAGCGGGTTGGTAACATTATGGGGGCGACCACCGCCCTTTCTTTGGTCAGTACCATTGAACATGGCGAATTTTATTCCCCAAAAAGAATCGGGTGTTTTTCATACGGGTCTGGTTGTTGTTCTGAGTTTTTCAGTGGTGTCGTGACAGCAGAAAGCCAGGAGTATCTGAAACAATTCAATATTGCGGATAAGTTGAATCAGCGGTACTCATTGTCAATGGACGAATATGATGCCTTGATCAAAGAAAGTACCACCGTTCGTTTTGGCACACGAAATGTAAAGCTGGATACGGGGTTTCTTGAGGGCGCTCGGAATTCATCGGATATGCCCCGCTTGTTTTTAAAAGAAATTAAAGAATATCATCGTTTGTATGAGTGGTCGCAATGAGTTATCAAACAATACAGGTAAAAATGGAAGCTCCCGTTTGTTATCTGAAGTTATATCGTCCTGAAGCGGGTAATACCATAAATGATCAGTTGATCCGTGAATGTCATCACGCACTTGAATTGTATGGCCCGGATTGCAGCATTGTCGTATTGGAAGGACTGCCTGAGGTATTTTGTTTTGGGGCGGATTTTCGGGATATCGAGCAGGGCATGGCAGAGGGGGCTGGTGATGTGGACGCGCAAGACCCGGAGCCATTGTATGATCTTTGGACTGATCTGGTTGCAGGACCTTACATTACCATTGCGCATGTCCGGGGGAAGGTTAACGCAGGTGGCGTTGGTTTTGTCTCTGCTTGTGACATAGTGCTTGCGGATGAAACTGCCTCATTCAGCTTGTCGGAATTACTATTCGGTTTATTTCCCGCATGCGTATTACCATTTTTAATTCGTCGTGTTGGACATGGCAAGGCGCATTATATGACATTGCTTAACAAGCCGATATCGGTACAGCAGGCATTTTCCTGGGGATTGGTCGATGCTTATGATGCGGACAGTGTTTCATTATTACGGAAGCATCTGCTTCGGCTCCGGCGTATTTCAAAATCCAGTGTCGCCAAATATAAAACCTACATGCTGTCTTTGAATAACTCAATTGTCCGGGAAAAATCCCAGGCGGTTCGGGCAAACAGTGAAATGTTTTCGGATATTGATAACAGAGAGAAAATCAGCCGTTATGTGCAAACCGGAAAGTTCCCCTGGGAAGTATAATATTTTGTCCTGAATCATAAGTTAGAATAACCTATTGGAGATATGTCTTGGAAGAATCAGTCATTGAATTGCGTGAAATTAATCCGCAAATTGTCCAGATAACCATGCAGGACAGGTTGCATAAAAACACGTTTTCAAAAGAGTTGATCTCCGGTCTCATCAAATCTTTTGAGTCCATAGGCAGGAATGAAACTGTAAAAGTTGTAATTCTTACTGGATATGACAGTTATTTTTCTTCGGGTGGCACACAGGAAGAATTATTGCTGCTGCAAGCGGGCAATATAAAATTTACTGATATTGATATATTTTCACTCGCCTTGGAATGTCCGGTTCCTGTTATTGCTGCGATGCAGGGGCATGGAATCGGTGGCGGGTTTGTAATGGGATTGTTCTGTGATTTTGTTATTTTAAGCCGTGAAAGTATTTATACCACAAATTTCATGAAATATGGTTTTACACCAGGAATGGGCGCCACGTATATTTTACCAAAAAAACTGGGTTTCAGTCTTGCTAATGAGATGTTAATGAATGCCGCAAGATATCGCGGCGAAGAACTTAAAAATCGCGGCGTGCCGTTTCCTGTCCTACCCAGAAAAGATGTTCTGGCTGATGCGCTTCGGTTAGCATCCGAG
>WGED01000706.1 GCA_015492915.1 Cyclobacteriaceae bacterium | reverse complement strand
GGAAAAACAAAACTTCAACCAGCAAGGGATTTTTTAAATGAACTATCGCGTCTTTGTCACTGACCGGTTCAAAAAACACGCAAAAAGGATTGCCAAAAAAAATACCCGTCTCTGGCATCTGATCTCGGTAAACTGATAACCCTTCTGAACAGCGGATCTACCTCAGCAAAGGCTGCTATGAAATTCGCATGGCGATAACTTCCAAAGGAAAAGGCAAAGCCGGAGGTTCACGGGTTATCACATGCGTGAAAAAAGAAAGCAGTTTCGTTTATCTGCTGGCGATCTACAATAAATCAACTAAAGAAACTGTCTCTGACAAAGAACTTGATGAATTATTGAAATTGGCAGGATTATAGATTTTTTCGAATCCCCTGGTTGTTGTTGAAACAATTCGATAAAAGCCCTCAGATTAATTCCCATGAAATCTTTCGGATGTCGGCAACCCCTGAAGCGTTCAACAGGCAAATAATGTTTGATTTCTCATGAATTTCAGGCATATTTATCAGGAATAATCATTCACCGATAATGAAACGATCAGAGATCAACAAAGCCGTCCGAGATGCTACGGCGTTCTTCGAATCAAACGGTTGGACATTACCTCCCAAACCGCGCTGGGACGTGACGGATTTCGGGCTAGGAGACTTCAGCAAATGGGGCCTTGTGCTCGTCAACCTGGCGGAGGAGCCTGAATATTGTGAAAAACTCATGTACGCCCGTAAAGAACAGACGACGCCCGCCCATACACACGGCAAAAAGAAGGAAGACATCATCTGCCGCAAAGGCCGGCTTGCCATCCGACTTTGGAAAGGCCATCCGGCAGAGGACAATGACGCCACTTTTTACGTACAAATCAACGGGGAAATGAAGGAGGTGACACAGGGACAGACGGTGGTGCTGCATTCGGGCGAGCGCATCACGCTCGTTCCGGGCATCTATCATGAATTCCGGCCTGAAACGAAGGAATGCATCATAGGAGAGGTGTCTACCGCAAACGATGATCTGCATGATAATTTTTTCGTGAATGAGGAAATAGGGCGATTTGCCGAAATAGACGAAGATGAACCGCCGATAGTTAAATTAGTCAGTGATTGAAGCACAATTTTTATGCGAAAAGGAATATATGCCGCGGGCAATTTCATCATTGATGAAATCAAAGTCATCGATGAATTTCCGCGTGAGGAGAGCCTCGCCAACATCCTGGAGATCAAGACGAACAACGGCGGCGCACCCTATAATCTGCTCAAAGACCTCTCCTACCTCCATGCCCCCTTCCCTCTCTATGCTGCCGGGCTTGTAGGCAATGACGAAAAAGGCCGTTTTATCATAGAAGACCTTCAAAGCTGTGGTGTAAACACCGAAAGCATGCAGCATTCTTCTGAAGCACCAACCTCATTTACTGATGTGGTAACTGTGGCCTCGACGGGAAAAAGGACTTTTTTTCATAACCGCGGCGCCAACGCCCTCTTCGGCCCGGAACACATCAGTTATGAAAATCAGGCAAAAATCTTTTTTCTCGCTTACCTCCTGCTGCTCGACAGAATGGACGAAACGGATGAATACGGCAGGTCAGCCGCATCATATGTTTTTGAAAATGCACAAAACACGGGTTTCATCACTGCCACGGATATGGTGAGCGTGTCGGGCGACGGTTTCAGAAAGTCGGTGCCCTCTGCCCTGCCATATATCAACTACCTGTTTGTCAATGAGTACGAAGCATCGTGCCTTACGGGAATTGAAACCATGAAAAATGACCGATTTCTCATGAAAAACGCGGAAGAAGCTGCCTGCCGGATCATCGACATGGGCGTGAATGACTATGTCATTGTACATTTTCCGCATGGCGCCATAGCTTGCGACGCATCCGAAAACATCACTTTCCAGCCTTCTCTCGACATCCCCCCGGAGCTGATCAAGGGCGCTGCCGGCGCCGGCGACGCCTTTGCGGCAGGTGTGCTGTGGGGCCTTCATGAAAATATGTCCGTTTCCCATAGCCTGCAGGCGGGCATGTGTGCAGCGGCAGCATCCCTGTTTGATGAAAGTTGTTCTGACGGGCTGAAAAATGTGACGGATCCCATAGCGCTGGCTGATGAGTACGGGTTCAGATCATGAGAAATTGATCATTTTTCATAGTGTGTCATGAATAATATCCTTATAAATCCCCTCAACTCAAACGAATATTAATTAGTTTTGCCATCATCAATAATTCATCGGCAAAATGAACGGAAACTCCTTTTTGGGGAAAGCGCTCCCCCACATCATCGCTGTCATCGTGTTTCTCGCCATCAGCATATTTTTGTACCGCCCCATCATCTTCGAGGGCAAGGTGATGAATCAGCACGATATCAACATGGGCGTCGGCGCATCGAAAGAGATCAAGGATTATCGCGAAAAGACCGGTAAGGAGGCGCTCTGGACCAATTCGATGTTCAGCGGTATGCCCGCCTACCTGATCAGCCTTAACTGGAGCGGAGCGACCATCGTGCAATCTGCTCAGAAAGTGCTGTTGCTTTTCCTTCCGCGTCCTATCGGCGAAAATTTCCTCGCTTTTCTCACCTTCTATATCCTGCTTCTCACATTCGGCGTGCGGCCATGGCTCGCCATCGGAGGCGCTATGGCCTTTGGGCTCAGCACCTTTTTTGTGATCAGTATACAGGCAGGTCATATGTGGAAGATCAGAGCCATCGCCTATATGCCGCTGGTTCTGGCGGGTGTCAGACTTGTTTTTACCAGGAAATACCTTTCAGGCTTTATCCTGACAGCATTTGCGCTCGCACTCGAACTTAACGCCAGCCATTTGCAGATCACATATTACCTCTTCATCATGCTGATGATCTACGGCATTTCCGAATTATATTTTGAACAGAAAGAAAAAGACAGGGGCCTTTCGAAGAAAGTAGCTTTGCTGGCTATTGCAGGATTGCTTGCAGTGGGCACCAACTTGGGCAAGCTGTGGACCACATGGGAATATGGCAAATATTCCATCCGGGGCAAATCGGAACTGACGAGCACCCCTGCCGAAAGCAAGGCAGGCCTCGACAGGGATTATGCTTTTCAATGGAGCAGCGGTAAGTGGGAATCCATGACCCTGTTCATCCCACACCTCTACGGCGGGGCGTCGGGCGTGTATGCAGGCAAGGATTCGGAGCTTGGTAAAATACTAAAAAACGCCAATCGCCCACGCAATGAGATCAAACAGGCGGAAGCAGCTTATCTCGGTTACTGGGGCGATCAGCCGGGTACGGCAGGGCCTGCCTATGCAGGGGCCGTCATCATTTTCCTGTTCGTTTTATCCCTGTTTTTCATAGACAAAAAAGACAAGTACTGGATGCTCACGATCATCATCCTGTCGGTGATGCTGAGCTGGGGCAAAAACTTCCCTGTCTTCAACAATCTAATGTTCGACCTTTTCCCGGGGTACAACAAATTCAGGGCTGTGACCATGGTCATTATTCTGGCACTCACGCTTATCCCGCTCATGGGATTTTTAGGGCTGGAAAAACTGATCGAAACAGGATGGACCAAAGACGTACAGAAAAAGGTGTTTATTGCCACGGGTATTACCATCGGCACGGCCTTGCTGGCGCTGCTCGTCACCGATCCTCCCTATCCCGAGGGGATGCAAAATGTGCTGGCCAATGCTATTCACAGCGACAGGAAAGATGTGATTCGTTCCGATGTGTTCAGAAGCATTTTTTATGTTGTAGCTGCATTTGGGGCCTTGTTTTTTTACAAAAGAAAGACCATTGGTATCACTACCTTTTCGATCATCATTGGTGCTTTGGTGCTCCTCGATCTCAGCCTTGTGGACTCCAGATATCTCAATGATGCGGTGTATGTGAAAAAAAGTGCTCCGACCATATTCGTCAAAACACCGGCAGATGAAAAGATCCTTCAGGACAAGTCGTTAGGATATCGGGTCCTGAATCTTCAAAACCCCTTTAACGAAGCGAGGACGTCATATTATCATAAATCCATCGGTGGTTATCACGGCGCCAAAATCAGGCGGTATCAGGATGTGATCTCGCGACATCTGACCAAAGAGATACAGCAGATCATGACGGACAGAGGCCTGAACGCCGAAAATACCAAAGTGCTGAGCATGCTTAATGCCAGATACGTCATGGCCGGCATGCAGGCCGAATCCGTATTGAAAAACCCTTATGCCAACGGCACCGCATGGTTTGTGGAAAATATTGAAAAAGTAAATTCCCCTGATGAGGAGATCGAAAAGATCGGCACGGTCAATCTTGATCGTACTGCAGTGCTGGATGTAAGCAAATTCCGGGTTGGTAATATCCAAGCTGATTCTGCGGCGCAGGTGCGCATGACGAGCTATGAACCGAATCATCTCATCTACGAAGCGGAGACAAGCGCGCCGTCGCTGGCTGTATTTTCGGAAATCTATTATCCGAAAGGATGGACGGCCACGGTGGACGGAAAGGAGGTGAACATACTGAGAGTCAATTATTTGCTGAGGGCGCTGGAGTTGTCGCCCGGCAAGCATACCATTGAATTCGTCTTTGCTCCCAGGTCATACTACCTTGGCAATACGATTATGTGGATCTCTTCCATCCTGCTTATTATCGTGCTGGGCTATGGGATTTTCATAATTTTGAAACAGAACGAGGCGACTGACCCCGAGGAGGCCTGATATGAACAAGGTACTCATTATCACTTATTACTGGCCGCCCAGCGGCGGTGGCGGTGTGCAGCGCTGGCTGAAGTTCGTGAAATACCTTCCGGAATTCGGCTGGGAACCTGTCGTTTATACCCCCGAAAAACAGACAGCTCCCGCCTACGACGAGTCACTGCTCAAGGATGTGCCTGAGGGTATAACGGTAGTGCGCAGGCCCATCATCGAGCCTTATGGGATTTACAACAAAATAACGGGCAAAAAGAAAGGTGAAGCGCAGGGGGCTGCCTTCGCTTCATCGAAAAAATCGAATCCTGTCGTGGAGGATATGGCCAACCGCATCCGCAGCAACCTCTTCATCCCCGATGCGCGCGCCCTATGGGTAAGGCCCTCTGTACGGTATCTGAAAAAATACCTTAAAACTCATGGGATCCATACAGTGATTACTACCGGACCGCCGCACAGCATGCACCTGATCGGACTGAAACTGAAGCAGGATCTCGACATCAAATGGGTCGCGGATTTTCGTGACCCATGGACAGACATTGATTATTACGACCAGTTAAAACTTACTAAGGCTGCAGACAAAAAACACCGCGAACTGGAGCGCATCGTGCTGCTCTACGCTGATCTGGTCATCAGCGTAAGCGAATTCAACAGAAAAAAGCTGTTCGAAAAGGCAAACTGCAAGATCACGGTCATCACCAACGGCTATGATGAGAGCGACATTCCGGATACCTCTGTCAGGCTTGATGAAAAATTCACGATTTCCCATATCGGCACCTTCATGGCCAACCGCAACCCCGAGGCACTGTGGGATGTTTTAAAAGAACTGATCAGGGAAAATGAAGATTTCCGCAATGACTTCGAGTTGCGCCTGACCGGCAAGACAGACAAAACGGTGCTGGATGCTATTGACGCCAAGGGCCTGATGATCTTCGTGAAGATGTCCGAACCGGTATCGCATGAGAAAGCGGTGAATATCCAGCGAAGCTCGCAGGTGCTGCTGCTCACGGTCAACCAGACGGGCGACGCCAAAGGCATGGTGACGGGCAAGGTGTTCGAGTATATGGCCTCGAAAAGACCCGTCCTGGCCATCGGCCCCGAAGACGGTGATCTTGCGAAAATTTTGAAAGAAACCCATACAGGTGTAATTTCGGACTTTGAGGACAGAACAAAGCTGAAAAAACATATTCTGGATTATTACGACCGTTACAAGTCAGGCAAACTGGAAGTAAACCCCGTGAACCTGGAGAAATATTCGAGGAAAAACCTGACAAGGCAACTGGTTGAATATCTTGAAAAACTGAATTCATGAACATCAAATTCGGGATCATAGGCTGCGGGCGCATTGCCGAAAGGCATGCGGAGCACATCAACCTCCTGGGCACGCTCACAGCGGTGTGTGACATTAAGAATGACAGAACGGCATTGTTCAGGGAAAAATACGGCTGCAACGACTATGATGACGTTGAAAGCCTGCTGGAACAAGAGCATGAGATTGATGTCATTTCCGTTTGCACACCCAACGGATTGCATGCCGAACATACGATCATGGCACTGAAGGCAGGGTTTCATGTTTTATGTGAAAAACCCATGGCCACTTCTGTAGCGGATGCTGAAAAGATGATCAACGCGGCACTGCAATCGAACAAACGGCTTTTCATCGTCAAGCAAAATCGCTTCAATCCACCCGTTCAGGCTGTCAAAAAGGCCATTAACGAGGGCAGATTCGGCGATATTTTCAGCGTGCAGCTCAACTGCTTCTGGAACCGCAACCCGGAATATTACAAAAATTCGGACTGGAAGGGCACACTCACCCTCGACGGCGGCACCCTCTTCACGCAGTTCAGCCATTTCATTGATCTGCTCTACTATTTCTTTGGCGACGTGAGCGACGCCATGGGTTTCAGCCATAATTTTAATCACCGGGAAACTATAGAATTTGAGGACACGGGTATGGTGGCCATCCGCTTTTACAACGGCATCCTCGGCACGATCAATTACACCGTGAACAGCTACCGAAAAAACATGGAAGGCTCCATCACTATTTTTGGTGATAAAGGTACCGTGAAGATCGGCGGACAGTATCTGAATGAACTTGAATATCAGCAGTTTGAGGATTTTGAGATCACTGACTTACCACCAGGCAACCCGCCAAACAACTACGGCGAATACCGCGGCTCAATGTCGAACCATGACAAAGTGTACGCCAACGTGGTGGATGTGTTGCAAAACGGCAGCGAAATCGCCACCAACGGTTTTGAGGGGCTGAAAACGGTAGAGATCATTGATAAAATTTACAGAGCTATCCGAAAATAAATGGAATACAAAAGGAAACAGACAGGGATCGTCGAAGTGAAATTCGGCAAAAACGTGACGGTGGTGGCACCTGCCAATCTCTATGGTTGCGAGATCGGCGATGACTCTTTTGTGGGACCTTTCACCGAGATACAAAAAGGCGTGAAGATCGGTAAAAACTGCAAAATACAGTCCCATGCTTTTATCTGTGAGTTGGTGACCATCGGCGATAATTGTTTCATTTCTCATGGCGCCAAATTCGTTAATGACCCTTTTGCCAAAGGAGGGCCGGCCGGAGGCGACAAGACACAGTGGCGCGAGACCGTGATCGGCAACCACGTTTCCATCGGCACCAACGCCACCATCCTGCCGGTGAAGATCACAGACCATGTCGTCATCGGTGCGGGATCGGTGGTTACCAAAGACATCACACGGCCGGGCATTTATGCGGGCAATCCCGCAAAATTTTTAAGACCGATTGAATAATGATGAATATAAAATTCGTTGACTTGTTGCGGCAGTATCATGAGATAAAGGCAGAAATTGACGAGGCCATGGAGCAGGTGATCGCAACCACGGCTTTTGTAGGCAACGCAAACAACCCCTTCGTCAGATCTTTTGAAAATAATTTTGCAAAATTCACAGGTGCCAGACACTGCATCGCCTGCGGCAACGGCACGGACGCGTTGGAAATATTGCTGAAAGCCATGGGGATTGGTCCGGGCGACGAAGTGCTCGTGCCTGCCATCTCGTGGATCGCCACCTCGGAGGCCGTCTCGAACGTCGGCGCGAAACCTGTTTTTGTTGATATCGAGGCCGGGACTTATTGTCTCAACCCTGACCTGATCGATGAAAAAATAACAAAAAACACCAAAGCGATCATTCCCGTGCACCTTTACGGCCATCCCGCCGACATGCCTGCGATCATGAAAAAAGCACAAAAATACAATCTTAAAGTACTTGAGGACTGTGCCCAGGCCCATGGCGCAGAGATCGGCGGCAAAAGGGTGGGCACCTTCGGCAATGCTGCCGCATTCAGTTTCTACCCCGGTAAGAACCTCGGTGCCTGGGGCGATGCCGGCGGCATGGTGACCGATAACGATGAGATCGCCACGATAGCGAGGATGATCTCGCGGCACGGGCAATCGGGCAAAAAGCATGTCCACCTCATGGAAGGCCGCAACTCGCGCATGGACGGGCTGCAGGCTGCTATCCTCGACGTTAAACTGAAGCACCTCGACATGTGGACCGATGCAAGGATCAGCATCGCCGGAAGGTATTCCAAACTGTTGCAGGAAGAGCCCGTAACCCTTCCTGTCACCCTCCCCAACTACAGACATGTTTTTCATCTTTTTGTCATAAGGACAAAACACAGAAATGACCTGATGGCTTTTTTAAAGGAAAGAGGCATCCCGACGGCTATCCAGTATCCCACAGCGCTGCCCTTCCTTGATGCATACAAACATTACGGCCATAAAAAAGCAGATTTCCCCGTCGCGGCAGAAATGCAGGACAAAATCATGTCGCTGCCATTGTTTCCGGAAATGAAGGATGAGGAGATAAATTACGTTGCTGAGGGAGTAAAGGCATTTTTCTCAAAAACCGGATCATAGCTTTGCGGATGAAAGCCGTCATCATCGACCGACCGCTCACAAGGCAGGAAACAGATGCACTCGATTTGCTGAGAAATTCCGGCGATGTTGCTTTCTTCACCACGAATAGCAAATTCTCGAAAGACACGTTACTACCAGAAGCAGACGAAACGGCAAAAAGGGAGATCAATGAAAAAGCACTGGCAGCGGTGCTCAATTTTGGTAATCATACCATCAGAAACGGTACCATTGCGCAGATACTCACCATCGGAGGAGCCACAATATGGTACTATCATAAATTCAGGATATATTTCGGGCTGCGAAACCTGCTCTACAAAACTGAAGCTATCAATAAGCTAAGCGAAAAATATGAAGAAATAACCTTTTATACAGATCAAAAAATTCCGGAGCACTCCGACCTCCTTTCCAAAAAGATTCATACGGTCTTCGGCAAAGGGCCCCGGCAAAAGATGCTCTACACAGAAGTATTAAAATATGCCGTTTTCTCATGCATAAGATTGCTGAAAGGAATCGGACAATACCGGAAGGTGAAGAGCAGGAAAATCATTTTCATTGAAAGCCCAAAGCAATACAAACTACTAGTGAAGGGCCAAAGCCCTGATCCGGTATGGGAAAACAGCTATTTAGGGCCTTTGTATGAAAAAGAGGAATATCAAAAGGATGTGGGCATCATCAATCAGTATTTGCTGCCCGCTTTCAGGCAAGCCGGTGAAATTGACTTTTCGGCAGGGCTTACAGCACCCTCCCACCCTGTTCCCAGTCTGTTCAGCCAGGTTGTTTATTTCTTTCAGTATCTGAAGGTCTATCCGTTCTTCACTTTGCGCAAGCTGAACAAGGCCCTGCAAAAGGCGTACAGAGATATTGAACAGGAAAAATGGCCCGATCCTCATACAAGAACCATCATCGGCCTAATTAAAAACCTGCATGGCAGTACATTGTTTTTCCTTTTCAAGTATGTCGCTTTCAGGGAATTTTTTAAAGCCTCCCAAGCAAAAGTTGTCGTCACCATCGATGAGTACAGTCCCAACTATAAACTGATCCTCGATGCCGCAAAATGGCATAAAATCCATACACTGGCTGTGCAACACGGCACCATGCACCGCCTGCATCCCGCTTACCGCTTTACCACTAATGATATGAGAAATCAGGCATTTCCCGACACTTTCCTGGCCTGGGGGCCTCTCTGGAAGGACTTTCTGATCGATACAGGCAATGTGGAAGAAAAGCGGATCGGTATTATCGGACAACCGCGAACCGACTACCTCTACGAAATCAGGAAGAACAACCTGCATATCCTCGATAAGTTAACGGCGGGAAAAGATGGAATAGAGCATATCATTATGTTCGCCTCCCAGCCGCAGCGCGATGAATCACTGAGAAGACAGGCTGCTGCAGATGTTTTCCAAGCGGTCAAGGACTTTCCCTACACGTTACTCGTGCTCAAAATGCACCCCAGAGAGCAGGACGAGGCCTATTATCGTGATATTGCCATAGAAACAGGCTGCAAGAATTATGTCATCGAGAACGACACCGATCTTTACGTGCTCATTAATTCGGTGGATATCGTGATCACGTGCTTCTCCACCGTTGGTACTGAAGCACTTTATCTCCGCAAACCGGTGGTCATCCTCGATCATCTGAAGCAGGATCTGCTGGGCCTTTGCGGAGCAGGGGTAGCTGTTCAGGCATCCGAGGCTGCCGAGTTGAGCACTGCTTTACAAAAAATCTTCAACGGCAAATTGAAGGTCGATGAGAAGGTACTGGATGACTATTTATCAAAAATCGTATTCAGAATCGACGGCAAGGTATCGGACAGGTTTTGGGAGCATGTGGAATAGATATTTTAAACCCAAAATTCAAATCGGGAATTTGGAACGTCTTATTCCTGATTCAGTGAGGAGGTTGGCTGCCGGAATTATAAATTCTATCGGTTATTCATCATTTCAAGCGTTTTCGTGATCGTTGAATCCAGGAGACCTTCTTCTTCAAGGATCTTTTCGACAAACTCTCTGAACACACCATCACCACCGTTTTTGTCCATTTCCCAATCCACCACTTCCTTTACATACTCAGGAGAACTATGGGGACAAGCGCTCAGCCCTACCTCTTTGAGCAGTTCGATGTCATTGAGATCGTCGCCGATATAGGCCACCTGATCGAGCGAAATGCCCAGTTTGCGGCACAACTCGTTCATGGATTTCAGCTTATTTTTCACGCCTTGAAAGAGATGGTCAACAATGAGCTTGTCAGCCCTTCTTTTCACGATCTCGGTCTCCTCACCGGTGAAAATGGCTGTTTGGATGCCATTTACCTTACAGAAAAAAATGCCCGCGCTGTCATAGGTATTGAATTTTTTCCATTCGTTGCCTTCATTGTCATAGTACATGCCGCCGTCGGTCCAAACGCCGTCAATATCTGTGGCTATCAGTTTAATTTCCATTTTCAATATCGTCAGGATAAATGATTTCGTCTTTTTTAAGATCCCTTCTGGCTTTTTTGCCCACCACGAGATGCCGTTCAGCCCACTTAAAGCCATCTCCGGGACTCAGCAGGTGCACATCCCCTTCACCGATCACCTCGCCTTTTTTTATTGCCCTGAGCGTCGCGACCGACCGCTCCAGCTTTTTCTGTGTCTCCTTCACCGAAGGGCTGATAAAAATATCTTCTTTGCCCATAGCATCTTCCACATTGCGCAAGTCGCGGATAAAGCGGTACATGCCCTCCGGCCCGAGGGAGCCCTTATGATCCGTGCCTTTCATATTCCTGTCGAGTGTGACGTGCTTCTCGATGACGCGCGCGCCCATGCCCACAGCCACCACAGGCACCACAATGCCTATGGAATGATCGGAATAACCGATGGTGAATTTGCCGTAATGCTTTTGAAGGTAATGGATCGACCGAAGGTTAATATTCTCATACTCAGCAGGGTACTGCGACAAGCAATGGAGAATGGCAACATTTTCATGATGTCTGGTGATCACCTCCAGGGCGTCATCCAATTCCTTTTTGCCGGCCATGCCTGTGGAAAGGATCATGGGGATTTTCGTTTCTGCCATCGCATCGAGCAATGGAAGATTGGTCAGATCACGCGAAGCGATCTTGAGATAGTCAGGTTTGAAATAATTGAGCAGATTGAGGCAACCCCGGGCACAGAGTGTCTCCACTACCTTCAATCCTTTCGATTTGGCATACTGATACAATTCGTAATGCTGCTCTTCCGATAACTCCAGAAATTCGCGGTGCTCACCATATGTTTTGCCAAAAGAATGTGGCGTGAGATACGGCTTGTTGTATTCAGCCTCCGAGAGTTCTTCCGCCAGATCACGTTTTGTGAGTTTAATGGCATCGAAGCCCGGCAGCTTTTTACCTGTAAAACTATCCACTACATTTTTGGCCACGATATCGATGATCTTCCTCGCGATCTCAACGGAACCGTTATGGTTTTGCCCTATTTCAGCGATGACAAATGTTCTTTCCATTATTTCGGGTTGTTGTCAATTAATTCCTTCATCTTTTCCAGCAATTCGTCTTTTGAGCGAACATGATCGATCAACTGCGCTACCGACCATGAATTTTCAATGAATTTTTCATAAAGTTCCTGTGCGAGGGCGAAATCCATTTCCGTATCCACTGTGAGTCGTATATCAGTCAGCATTTCAGCAGACAGCGGCACTTTCAGAAACTCAACCTCGAACTGCTCCGGATGTTTGTAAATATAATACGTAACGTGCTGACGCACCGCAATATCCTCCGTGAGTTTCGCCTCATTTTCAAGGGCCTCGAGCCGCACGATTTCCGCATAGATACCAATATGACTGAGGATCACTGGCAGCCCGGGTTTTATTTCATACGACATATAATCAACAGGATGCTCTTTGTGACGCTTGATCAGCATATTGATCGACTCGACATCCAGAAAAGGATTATCCGAACAGATACGGATAATATTCCTGACGCCGAAATACCGCGCAGCATCAATGAACCGCTGAAGTACATCATCCTCACTACCTTGAAAGGCCCTGACTCCAAGTTCAACAGCAAGATCATATATCTGTCTGTCGGCCGGCACATTGCTCGTGGCTACGATCAGGGGGATATCGGGCAGCCCGGCCCGCAACCGCTCGATCATGATCTGCAAAATACCCTTTTTCTCATGGAAGGGGCGCATGACCTTATTCTCAAGCCTTGTTGAGCCTGTTCGTGCCTGGATAATTATGCCGTAGTCATTGTCTGTATGCCCCTTATCACTCATTTATTTCAATAAAAATTGCCAAAATTTCATAGACAAAGCTATACGGAAAAACCATAGTTGCCAACGGTCAAAGCAAAAGATGGTGGGGAAAAATCACGAAAATCTCATGCGGTAACAGCTACCGCTTTTTCAGGATGATCTTCACCTGCCGGTCATTTTTTATAAGCTGATAAGTAAACATCGCCTCACTGAGCTCCAGTATTTCCATTTCGCGAATGAAAGTCGTATCAGGCATGGCGACAGGTGTAAAATAAGCAATCAACACATCATTGCTCTCATTCAATTCCCAGGTACCTTCATTCGGAAAGCCGCAAGTAGCGCCGAGATTCCATTCTTTCCATGTATAATTTGCTCTGATTGTCAACACATAAGTGCTGTCGCATCCCTTGAGTTGCCTTTCGTCGCCATCAATAAAATACCGGCTTGCCATCCAGTCTTTGCTCTGAGTACCGGCCAGCAGCCTGACGGTTCTGTCCCGCTCCGACTCTTTTGCATTATTGTCGCATCCCCAAATGGAAAATACCACAATGGCACTTATTATTAAAAAAAACGGGCTATGTTTAAATATTTTATGCATTTTTGCGGCCATAAAATCAGATTTTTATCTGCCAAAGATACATAAACAAAATTAGCGGTTATCATGAGCCGGAACAATAATTCGTGGCTTGTCAGAGAGTTGAGCTTTTTATTGCTTGCGCCCTTTCTGGTATTACTCGGAGTGCTGATTTATGGAATTTTATTTGACACATGGATCAAAGACCCTAAGTTCATCCTGGAATTTTCCGGCTATGCTTACGGCGTGATCATTGCACTCAGGTTTCTCAATTGGGTTATAAAATCACTCTCCAAATAAACTTCCGGCTTGTACCTGCCGGTAAACCGCAAATCCCTAATCTTCGCTGAGGAAACTCTTGTTCATCACTTTCAGCAGGCCCCTTACGGGAATGATCCTGTTCTTCTTATTTTCATCTTTCATAGCGAGCGGCACATCATTCAGGTACTTTTCAAGCAGATAAATATCGAGCAGCAGGTTGAAATCTTCCTCATTCGGAATAAACTCATGGCCATTGACTATGTCCTTGTAGTTGGCCAGGAATATCTGTCCGATGTGATGGAACCAATGCTCCGCCAGCCTTCCCGAGGGTTCATTTTGCCACAATGCCGAGTACGCCACCATGTGGAATGACTTGAGCATGCTCGCCAGATCTGTCAGGGGCGATTTTCTGAGTCGCCGCTCAGTGAGTGAAAACGAGGGATCGCCCTCAAAATTAATGATGACAAAATCACCGTCTTTGAAGAGCAGCGCCTCGAGCTGATAATTGCCGTGAGGCCTGATTTTGACCGCTTCAATCTTATGGTCGTATATCCTCCGCATCTTAGCGAGCAATTGTTCTTTGACACTGAAGAGAGTTTCTATCTCCTCCTGATGGTTCGGCGCAAATTCATCAAAATGTTTTCGCAATAAATCCATGGCCTGGCGCACCAGCGATTTGTATCCTGAAAAAAGCGATCTCTGATAATGAAGCGAAAACTCCTCCGGGGCAAAGTCCTCATGTTTCCAGTCTGTGCCGAGCGCCGTATGCATCTCAGCGGTTCGCTTGGCCAGCAGCCTGATGTGTTCCACGTGAGCGCCACCGATGAGCTCCTGGGTGCGTTCTTTCAATTCTTCAAACCGCATCGGATGCTCCAGCGACCCCTGGATAGGCGGTAGCTCTATCTCTCCTCCCTGTACACTTACACGCTCATAAAACCTGTTAAGGGCATCGGAGAAATATTGCCAGGCCGTACCATAATTGGGGATATAATCCTGGATAATGGCGAGCGTCCGTTTAATGTCATTCTGCCTGATATATTCGATTTGGCCAAAATACTGCGGCACATGAGTGAAATTCTTTTGCTCCCACAGGTATCGCGATATTTCCACTTCGCGATCTGTGCCGCGGTCGATCTTTCTGTAGAGTTTCAGTATGAATTTTTTATTATAATGAATGATCACATGGCTCGTACGGGACTGCACCAGCCTGTTGTTGCGTTCATTTTCAGGTTCCGACAACAACTTCTTCAATTGATCATTTACATCAAACTTCACCACTGAGGTTTTCATTTTGATAGAAGCATGCCGCCTGAGCAACTGAAACATGGTTTTGCGATAAGCCGCGCTGTAAGACGCATCGAATAAAATACCCTCTTTGCCATTGAGTACAATACGCGAAATGACGGCACTCTTGTGCTCGGCGATCAGTATGCGCTCTTCCTTTCCGCTCGCAAACCCAATAGCCAGCCTGTATTTTTCATAAAGCCCTTCAAAGAAATTCACATCGATAATAATGGTAAATCCATTAAAATGATAGTGCTTGCCCTTGATAGGGATCAGGTCAAAAATCTTCAGCGACTCGATCTTGCGCTTCAGCTTGTTGAACCATTGCTGATTTCTGAGATATGGCAGCAGGATATCATTTTTAAAGCGGTCTTCATTGTTCACATGCACGAGGTCATCCCACTTCGAGATTACAAGGTCTTCATCACTGTGCGGTGGCAGTATGGAGATATGCTCTTCGTCCTTTACCAGCTTAAACCAATAATACCCGTACGGAAACAGTGTAAATCCATAAGGAGCTTTCTTGATTCTCGGGAATTTATTCTGACTGAAAACTTCTACAGGAATCAATCCTTTCAGGCTTTGCATCTCTACCCAGGCATGCTGAGCATACCTCGACAGGTTGACCACCACCAGAATTTGCTCATCCTCCCAGGAGCGCACAAAAGCCAGCACCTTCGGATTTTCCGAATCGAGGAACCTGATCGATCCCCTGCCAAATGCCTTAAACCGTTTGCGCATCTTGATCAGCCGTCTGTTCCACCAGAGTAAAGAATTAGTGTTTCCGAGCTGATTTTCGACATTAACAAACTCATACTGATATTCGGGATCGATGATAAGCGGAAGATACAACTTCTGCGGATTGGCCTTGGAAAAACCGGCATTTCTTCCCGGATCCCATTGCATGGGGGTGCGCACGCCGTTGCGGTCGCCGAGGTAGTAGTTGTCGCCCATGCCGATCTCATCGCCGTAATATATCACCGGTGTGCCGGGCAGTGAAAACAACAGCACATTCATCAACTCAATCTTCCTGCGGTCATTTTCGAGCAGGGGGGCCAGCCTTTTGCGGATACCCAGATTGATCCTTGCCACAGGATCTTTGGTATAAACTTTATACATGTAATCACGCTCCTCCTCCGTCACCATTTCCAGTGTCAACTCATCGTGATTTCTCAGAAAAGTAGCCCACTGGCATGTTTCAGGTATCTCGGGCGTCTGATCGATGATGTCCATGATCGGATACCTGTTTTCCATGTTGACAGCCATAAACATGCGCGGCATGATGGGGAAGTGATAATTCATCTGGCATTCATCGCCATCGCCAAAATAGGCCGCGCTGTCTTCAGGCCACATATTGGCCTCGGCAAGCAGAAGCACGTTGTCGTATTTGCTGTCAACATATTTACGGAGCTTTTTCAGGAATTCATGCGTCTGGGGCAAGTTTTCACAGTTGGTTCCTTCCTCCTCAAAAAGATAAGGTATGGCATCGAGCCGGAAACCATCCACACCCATGCTGAGCCAGAAGTCCATCACCTTAAACATCTCTTTCTGAACCAGCGGATTGTAATAGTTGAGATCGGGCTGATGATGGAAGAAGCGATGCCAATAATATTGCTCCGCAACAGGATCCCACGTCCAGTTGGAAGATTCGTAATCGGTAAAGATGATCCTCGCATCCTTGAATTTGTTCGGATCGTCGGTCCATACATAAAAATCCCTCTCCGGCGATCCTTTAGGAGCTCTTCGCGCACGTTGAAACCACTCGTGCTTATCGGAGGTATGGTTCATGACCATTTCGATGATCACCTTAAGGTTGCGCTTGTGCGCCTCGCGCAGAAACTTCTTGAAATCATTTATATTTCCATAAAAAGGATGGATGGAAGTATAATCAGAAATATCATAACCGTCATCGCGAAGTGGCGACGGGAAAAAGGGCAATAGCCAGATGGTTGTGACACCCAGATTTTCGAGATAATCCAGCCGATCAAACAATCCTTCAAAGTCACCGATACCATCGTTATTCTTGTCCATGAATGCCTTAATGTGCAACTCGTAAATAATGGCATCCTTATACCCTGTCTCTT
>WGED01000705.1 GCA_015492915.1 Cyclobacteriaceae bacterium | reverse complement strand
CACACAGGCTTTCGAACTGTACAGGGAGATACTGGAACAGGACAAAAAATCCTCCCCCGCCATGCTGCTCAAAATGGCCTTCGTCAAGGAAGGGCTCGGTGACTTTACCGACGCGCTCTATTATCTCAATCTTTACTACCTGAAAACTTACAACAAGCGGGCACTGAAGAAGATGGAGAACCTGGCTGAGAAGTATAAGGTGACAGGCTATGACTATGACGACGTACAGTTTTTTCTGAATCTTTTCTATCGTTATCAGGTACAGATCGATCTGTTTGTCATGGCCATGGTATTACTCTTTTTTGCCATATTATTTTATAAATCAAGGGTTGGCAAGAAGGTTCCACGCACGGCTGCCTTTTATTATATCGCATTTCTCGCCATCCTGTTGCTGCTCAATAATTTTGGGCGGGAATATAAAAAGGCCATTATTACATTTCCCGAAACACACCTGATGGCCGGCCCCTCTGCGGGAGCGGATGTGTTGGGTGTCGTATCGGCAGGTCACAGGGTAAATATCAAAGGGAAAAAGGATGTTTGGGTGAAGATATCATGGAATGACCGAACGGTCTGGGTGCGGGAGGATAATCTGAAGCCGGTCGAACTGTAAAGCAGACCGGTGGAATAATGAATTTACTATCGTACGGAAGTATTTTATCTGAATTTTCATTACTTTCAGAAACTGCCACAATATAATTTTTAATGAACGAATACTTAGTCAAAGCCATCATCCGGCTTTTTGCCATTGTTGTCAAAGGGAATGTGACCGAGGAGAGTTGGGATCGTGTCAAATTTATTGTTCACAGGCAGGCCAATGCTGAAGATGCATCGGAATTTCTGAGGATCTTCGAAGAGTTTACCCGCTCTGACGGTAAGGATCAGATAAAAGCACATTCCAAAGGCAGTAAAGAGATGGATGCCAGCCTTGAGGAGTTTGTCGAGGAGTGGGCCAATATTATGCTCATCTGCAAGCGTATCAATCTGGAAAGCACCCTGTTTCAGAAGATCGTAGTAATATTGAGGGTGATAGAATTGTCGCATGACAGCGGCAGGCTTACCGAACGCCAGGACAATTTTATCTACTACATCGGCAAGGCGCTGAACATCGATAATAAGATCGTAGAGCGGATCAAAAGTTTTGTCTTCGGGCAATCGGTGGAAGAGTTGAAAGCCCGGAATGTGCTTATTATTGACGACAAGGACAAAGCGGATTACCGGCCGGCCGAACATATGAGGAGGGAAGGATTACATGGTTTTCTGGCCTTTTTGCATATCCCTGAGATTGAGGGATATTTCGTAAAATATATTGGTAATTCCCCCATTTTACTCAACGGCCTCGCTTTCAGGCCCAGGTTCATTTACATCTTTGCTCCGGGTAGCAATATCAGGGGTGGGAAGATTGCGCCCATTTACTATAGCGACGTGGTGGCGCAGTTCAAGGAGGTGGGCAGGGTCAACAAGATCAAGTTGACGGCGGAAGATATCTGGGTAAGGTTCAAACAGGAACGCATCGGTCTCAGAGATATTTATCTGAGTGAGGAATCGGGAAATCTTGTCGGTATCATGGGAGCCAGTGGTGCTGGCAAGTCCACATTACTTGAAACGCTGATCGGCAAGATAAAGCCCAAAACGGGAACGGTCCTTATCAATGGCATAGACGTACATAAAGCGCCGGAGAAACTGAAAGGACTTATCGGCTATGTGCCACAGGACGACCTCCTGATGGCCGATCTCACCGTATATGAAAATCTGTTTTTTGCCGGTAAGTTATGCTTTGCTGATTATGAGGATGAGAAGATCCATGACATTGTGATCAATACACTGCGTACCCTCGGTATTCTCGATATCAAAGACCTGGCGGTGGGCAGCCCATTGAAGAAGACCATCAGCGGTGGTCAGCGAAAGAGGCTCAATATCGCCCTTGAACTGTTGCGCGAACCGGCGATCCTTTTTCTGGACGAGCCTACTTCCGGGCTTTCGTCGCGTGATTCGGAAAATATCATGACCCTGCTGAAGGAATTGGCTTTGAAAGGAAAGCTCATTATCACCACCATCCATCAGCCGTCCTCCGACATTTTCAAAATGTTTGACAACCTGATCATTCTCGATGTGGGCGGGTACCAGATCTATTACGGCGATCCGGTGGCTTCGATCGTATATTTCCGCGATATCGTGAATATGATCCAGCGCGATCAGGGGGCGTGCATCACTTGTGGTACGGTAAAAGTGGAACAAATATTCGATATCATCGAGGCGAAAGTGGTCAATGAATACGGTAAATTCACCGACAGACGGCGGCTCTCTCCAAAGGCGTGGAGTGATCATTTCAAGAAACGACTTTTGCCAAAAATCCGCAATGAAAAATCGCCGTTACCTGCCACTACATTCAGGATACCGCCCTGGACTGATCAGTTTAAAGTATTTGTGAAGCGGGACGTGTTGGGCAAGCTCCGAAATATGCAGTATCTCGTTGTCACCTTTGCCGAAGCCCCCCTGCTCGGTTTGATCATCGGTTATTTTGTTCGTTATTACAATCCCGCCGATGATAACCAGCTTGGATATACCTTTGCCAACAATCCCAACATTCCCTATTATTTTCTGATGAGCATCATTGTGGCCTTGTTCGTGGGTCTGTCGCTCAGCGGCGAGGAGATCATCAAGGACCGCCTGATATTGCAACGGGAAAGATTTCTCAATCTCAGTCATTCCAGTTACCTGACGTCCAAAGTGATCATTATGTTCGGGATTTCGGCTATCCAGACGCTTACCTTTGTTCTTGTAGGGAATTATCTGCTTGAATTCAAGGGCATGTATTTTTCTTTCTGGTTTCTCTTGTTTACTACTGCCTGTGTCGCCAATCTGGTGGGGTTGATTATTTCATCTGCCTTTGATTCGGTGATAACCGTTTATATCATGGTGCCTGTCATTCTGATTCCTCAACTGATGTTTAACGGCGTAGGAATCGAGTTTGATCGCCTCAATCCGCAGATCAGTTCCGCAGATCGTGTACCAATGCTTGGCGAACTGATGGTATCGAGGTGGGGATTTGAAGCTATTGCCGTGAGAGCATTCAAAGACAATGAATATGAAAAACATTTTTATGAATACGAAAAAGTAATCGCCAATGCCGACTACAAAACGGCCTATTACCTCAAAGAACTCGAGACGAGTCTTGCGGCATGTCTGGCGGCGCTGCGGGGTGAAGTGCCCAGAGAAGAGATTGAAGATGATCTCGATTTACTAAAATATGAGTTGCACAAGGAACTCACTGCCTTTGGCAAGGAAAATACGGTGTCGTGGGATAAGCTGACGCCCGCTCTTTTCGATTCGGCCACATATTATACTTTGAATGAGAGGATCGTTACACTGAAAAAAGTATACCTGAACAGGAAAGACAAGGCATTCAGAGAGCGACAGGAATTTGTGAGAAAATATATTCTTGAGCCTAAAAAGGAGGATTTATACTTCCAAATCAAGAATGCCTACTACAATGAGAAGCTGGCCTCAATTGTCAAAAACATTGGCCTGGTGGCCATATTAAAGATCAAAAACAGGCTCATCAGAAAGATTAATCCGATCTACGCCACCCCGGAAGAGCCTGATAATCCGTTAAACTTCAGGACCTATCTTTACGCACCTGAAAAATATTTTGCAGGAACATACCACGATACTTTCTGGTTCAATATTACTGTGATGTGGGTCATGGCTTTGATAGGATTATTGATGCTTTATGCCGATTTGCTAAAGAAGTTTCTTATGCTCCTTGGCAGGATTGGCGATTACAAATTCAGGCAAAAGCTGAAAAAACAGGCTTAAGACAGGTGCGTTGGGATGTGGTCAGGTTATTTAAATGAAAAGCTGAATCCTTCCGCTTATTCAAACCACTATCAGAAGAAATAACATGAAAAAGCAATATACTTATGATTATCCGATGCCGGCCGTCACCACCGACTGCATATTGGTGACTACCGGCAATGATCCGAAGATTTTGCTTATCCGCCGCAAACACGATCCTTATGCCGGTAAATGGGCTTTGCCCGGAGGCTTTGTAGAAATTGACGAGGATTTACCCGAGGCTGCCTTGCGCGAACTTCAGGAGGAGACAGGACTCCGGGATATTGATTTGAAGCAATTCCGAACATACGGGCGTCCGGGACGTGATCCACGTGGCAGAACGATATCTGTGGTGTATTACGGATTTGTAGCTAAAGGCCAAAAAACAAAGGCTGGCGACGATGCCGCTGAAGCAGCCTGGTTTTCTCTTGATAAGCTGCCTCCCCTTGCCTTTGATCATGATGAGATTATCACGGATTTCAGAGACTCCATGAAAATTTGATCATTTTACATGGACAGCTTATAAAGTGGGGTGAATCCGTACTGACGCCAAATGTGAAAAAAGCCGTAGGGAAATATGATCTGATGTTATAATTTTATAACTGATAAATATCTTCAATCCTCACATTGACGGCTTTGAAAAGGGTGAAATAGTATTAGTTTCGACAGGTAACGGGAAAAATCTGCGGGACTTGGTGTGGGGCCGGGCATAAATTAATTTTCCTCTAACTGCATATTTTATAGGTAAAGGGTTGGCGTATGCATAACAGTCTGAGATCATGAAAATGTCAATTAAAGAAAAGGAATTCGAAAAGCTGATCACGAAAAAGTTCAATGTTTTCAACAGCTTGTTCTTAAACCTGCCATTTCAAAAGATCAGCAATACCGGTATGCTGATCCCTTTGCTGCAACATGTGGCCGGCCAGGGACTCAATGAGGGAAAAGACCCTGTGAAGATACTGGATGATTTCTTCAGGAGGCACACCGACCTGATATCCGAAAATGACAGGATCGATTTTATGTTTAGGGTCATCCAATACGTAGAGCGTCAGGTAGTGCTTTACGACAGCGTGGAGGATGCCGCATTTCCACAGTTGCTTAAATACGATGATTACCTCTCGTTAAAGGAATATATCAATGTTGTTAAAAACCGGAAAGATGATGATGAATTACTCGCAAAATTGTCTTCATTTAGTGTGAGGATAGTTCTTACGGCGCATCCTACCCAGTTTTATCCCCCTTCCGTGCTGGATATCCTGGATAAGCTAAAGTCCCTGATTATCAAAAGTGACATCAATGAGATAGATATCACCTTGCAACAGCTCGGCATGACCTCCCTGATCAACTCTAAAAAACCGACGCCGCTCGATGAGGCAAAAAATATTATTTATTTCCTTAGAAATGTGTACTATGATGCTGTTATAGAATTGTATGCCGGGATCAAAAAGAATATTCAGAATTGGAATTTTGATAATCCGGATATCGTGCAGTTTGGCTTTTGGCCGGGCGGTGACAGGGATGGTAATCCTTATGTTACCTCCACAGTAACAATGGCTGTTGCAGACGAGTTGCGCACCAACCTGATGAAATGTTATTACGGTGATGTCAAAAGCCTTGAAAGGAAACTGACTTTTAAAGCGGTTGAAAGTATTATTGCCGGCTTAAAGGAAAGACTTTACGCCTCTATGTTTGATTACGGCAAGACTTTGAAATCTGACGATATCCTTAGTCCCTTGCTCCAAATCAGGGAATTGGTCATAAAAAATTACAATGGCCTGTACATCAGGGATATTGAAAACCTGATTGACAAAGTAAAAATTTTCAAAACACATTTTGCCTCACTCGATATCAGGCAAAACCATGCGGTTCACAAGCAGGTAGTTGAGGAAATTCTCAAAAAGGAAAAGCGGATATCACAGACCATTGAGGAGTTGGAAAGGGAGGAATTGATCTCAATTTTGTTAAATGAGGATTTCAGGGTAAATGCCGGTGATTATGATGATGAATTGGTCAGTGACACCATCAGGACAATTTCCCAACTCGCTCACATTCAGCAAAAGAACGGGGAAGAAGGCTGCAACAGATATATCATCAGCAATTCTGAGGATATCTTTTCGGTATTGTTCGTGTATAGCTTGCTTAGATGGTGCTGCTGGCCTACGGGCAGATTGCCTATGGACGTTATCCCTTTGTTTGAGTCAATGACCGCTATGGAAAATGCTGAAAGAGTTATGGACGAACTTTTTGGCATGGCAAAATACAGAAACCACATCAGGCAGAGAAATAATACTCAGACCATCATGCTGGGCTTTTCGGATGGAACAAAAGACGGAGGCTTTCTGCGGGCAAACTGGTCGATATTCAAAACGAAGGAAACACTGTCCGTTTTGTGCAACCGGCATGACGTTAGGGTGATTTTCTTTGATGGCCGTGGAGGCCCACCGGCACGGGGAGGGGGCAAGACTCATCGCTTCTATGCTTCGCAAAGTGATTTGATTGCCAATAACGCTTTACAACTCACTATTCAGGGCCAGACGATTTCGAGCATGTATGGCACAAAGGATCAATTCATTCATAATTGCGAACAATTACTGACGGCGGGGCTTTTTCATGGTTTTTTGAGAGAGAAAAATGTGATACCCGGCAAATCGAGAGAAATTCTTGAAAGGCTGGCCCAGATAAGTTTTGAAAAATACGATGCACTCAAAAACCATGAGATGTTTATACCATATTTGGAAAACAAGAGTACGCTTAAATATTACAATGAAGCCAAGATCGGCAGCAGACCTGCCAAAAGGGGCAATAAGGCCGGGCTTGAATTTAAAGATCTCAGGGCAATACCTTTCGTTGGTTCGTGGAGCCAGTTAAAACAAAATGTTCCGGGATATTTTGGCATTGGTACTGCCATAAAGACTTTGGTGCAAGAAGGCAAGCTGGAGGAATTGAAGCAGTTGTTCAAAGAGGTCCGGTTCTTTAAAGCACTTATTCTCAATAGCATGATGTCATTGTCAAAATGTTATTTTGAATTGACCATGTATATGTCGGGCGACAAAAAATACGGGAAATTCTGGAATATATTGTATGATGAGTATAAGTTGTCCAGGGAGATGGTATTGCTCATATCCGGATATGAGCATCTGATGGAAGAAGAACCGATCTCAAGAAGTTCGATCGATATCAGGGAGAGGATCGTATTACCGTTGCTGATTATTCAGCAGTACGCTCTTCAGAAAATCGAACATGATTCTCCTTTAAGGACAAGCTATGAAAAAATCGTGAAGCGCTCATTGTATGGCAATATCAATGCGAGCCGCAATTCTGTTTAACATCCCGTTGATTATCAGGAAGAGAAAACACCTGATCATTCTCAATCTCTCAATTCGGTGAATGCCTGGGGCAGGAAATCGATGATATCGTTTGCTGTAAGACACTCCTGTCCGAGATAATCAGTGCCGATATCGCCGGCAAGCCCGTGCAGATAAGTGCCCAGTAAAGCCGACTCTTCAGGTGAATAGCCCTGTCCCAGAAGGGAGGTAATGATGCCTGTGAGTACATCGCCGCTGCCGCCGGTCGCCATGCCGGGATTGCCGGTAGAGTTAAAGAAAACCTTCCCCGCGGGGGTTGAGATTGCCGTGTGGGCACCTTTGAGGACGAGGAATATCTTGAATTTTTTTGAAATGGCAATCTGCTGTTCGAGTCGTTCGTAATCGTCTTCCCAGAATCCGGTCATTCTTTTAAATTCACCCGGGTGCGGTGTGAGGACTGATCCTTTCGGCAATTGTTCCATCAGGCTTTGCTCATCTGCGAGGATGTTGATGGCATCGGCGTCGACGACAATTGGTTTTTTGAAATTTGTTAAAAGTTGTGAAACTACCTCATAAGTATCGATGTGTTTGCCTATGCCCGGGCCTATGCCGATAGTGGTGTAATCGGTGATATCGGGCAGGGACGTCAGGTGCTTTTTACCTGGATCTGTAGTTACCATTACCTCGGGGTTGGCTGTCTGCATCACGGTATATCCACCCGATGGGATGTGGGCCGTTACCAGCCCGGCTCCTGTTGTCATGCAGGCTCGCGTGCACAACACGGCGGCGCCCATCTTACCCCATCCGCCGGCAATAATGAGATCGCGGCCGAAATGGATTTTATGCTGAAATTTACCTCTTGCTTTTAGCATTTCCCGCACCATTTCTTTTCCCAGATAATGGTATGGAGTTTCGGCCTTTTCAAGAAATTCGGGATGCAGGCCGATATCCACGACAGTCCAGGATTTTACATATTCGCCGTTTTCCGGCATCATAAAGGCCAGCTTGGGGAGTTGAAAAGAAACTACCTGATCGGCTTTAACGATCGCGCCTTCTTTGGAAGGGCTGTCACAGAATAAACCCGATGGAATATCAACTGAGACTACCGTGGCTCCACATTTATTGATGAAATCAATGACTTTGGCGTAGATGCCTTTGACGGGCCTGGCCAGGCCCGAACCGAAAATAGCATCTATCACGATATCCTCTTCTCCAATGTCAAATTGTATGTCGGAGGGTTCTTCAATATTCGGTACTTCCCGTGCTTCGGTAAGCGTCAGATAGTTTATCTTGAAATCATTTGATTGATTGCCTGAGCTATGGATGGTGATGGGCATCACATCCCAGTTGTTGTAATTCAACATGCGTGAGATAGCAAGTCCGTCGCCCCCATTGTTGCCTGTTCCGCAGAATATAAAAACCCTTCGGTGCTCAAAGTTATCCTCAAACCAATTAACGAACGCTCTGCTGGCCCGCTCCATCAGGTCAATGGATTTTATGGGCTCGTGCTCAATCGTATATTGATCTGCTTGTCGTATCTGTTCTGCTGTCAGGATCTTCATTTTTTTACAGTGTTTAGGTACCAGGGCAAGTTAACTCCAATGCATTTCTGCCACAAAAATAAGCATTGTTTTTGAATCGTAAAGCTACTTTATGAGGAGGGATCGGTGACAAATCCGGCAAAGAGGATTGTACGGGTGTGACGGTCGCGGATAAAGAAAATATAGGAATTTCCGACTGAAATGGTTTGCAACTTTTGGTTCGCGAATGAATTTCTTTTGTTTTCTGTTTGCAGGGACTCCGGGAAAGAAATCCTTGCCAGATGCCGGATATCAGAAAGGCGTACTTCGGGATTAAGGAAGACTTTTTGCAGTCCGGCAGATTGAGTGAAAAGATCTGATAATCCCATTCCGGCAAGAGCGCGGCTGAAGGAAACTTCACCTGAAAGTTTTACTTCGGGAATGGTGATATTGGCTTTAAGGTCAATTGCGCCATCAATCATTGCGTGATAGTCTTCTATGGTAAAAGAAGATAAAAATTCACGAAAAGCCATGTCTTCATTCGGGACGATAACAGAGAGATAAAATAGGTCATTATTCATTGGTATTTCCAGCAATGTCATATCGCCATCATCCGCCCATTTTGCATTGGCCCCATCCCAGTTCAGGGTATGGATTTTTTTCGTTTTTGCGCTTTTCGTTTTGAAAAGGCCCTCCGAACGGAAGGTGAGGGTCGGTTGTGCCCACGTGGTTTCCAGACCGAATGCATTGACAATCAGCACTTCATTTTTCTTTTTGGGGATATAAACGGAAAGTTTGTTGAACAGTCCATCCGTTTTGTAAGATGTCCATTTGGCAATGTGCTCTGCTGCCAGGTGCTTTGTGAAATTCAATTCACTGACCTCCGCATCGTAGTAAGCCATGACTTTTGACCGAAAATCTTCAGCTACATCATTACCGAAGGCAAACCAGATAGAATTGGCGTAACGCACATCCATCTGTCCCTGGTTGAGTTGGAAAAATGAAATCAATTGATTGAAAGTTTTGTTGATCTCGTTCACATCCGTGGCAGGCATGCCTGTGAGTTCCTCTATTTTCCACCGCTGTTGATCAGCGACGCCATTGCTGATCATGCCGAGGGCCATGCCGATACTTAACGGTGAAAAAATAGTGTTTTTTTCAAGGGCCGATTCCGCTTTGAGCAAGTTGACGGCGAGTTCGTTGGTGGACCGGATCAGTTGCGCTTCTTCCGGTGAAATTTTCCTCATCACTTTGCTTTCACTGACTTCCGATAACTCCTTATCGCAGCCCGAAAGGAGGAGTGCAATTATTGCCAGTGGGAATAAAAGGCGGAAAATCGACCGATGCGAAAAATTGGAATTCACGCGTAGCTATTTCATCATATAACAATTCTAAGACAAAATAGTGAAGTTTTGGTTTAAAATCAAGGAAAGAATCCGTCAGTTTGCCGACGGATTCATGATTTTGCCTGCAAAAAGTATGGCATTTGAATTTTTTTCGCGAATGAAGAACGCGAAAGACCTGTCGATATTCAACACTTTCGGAGTACCCGGCCCGACGGAAGTGACGCCCACTTCAACTACCGTGGCAGCGGCGGCCTCAGTCCCTTCTTCATCCACCTCGATGAATGACTGATGCAGTACCCTGCTGATATATAAGTCAAGGCCTTCTTCAAAAAGTCTTGAAAAGTCAGCCTGGTCACCAAAGCTCTGTGCCATGCCCATTGCTGACAAAATATCATTCAGGCCGATCTTGTATTCGATTTTGAACTTTGGCAAATACATCTCAAATGATGATGTGTCGGTATTCTGAATAAATTCACTGAAATCGCGTTCATCCAGACTGTTGAGGATATTGTTCAACTCAGAGGCATTTTCCGGGAGGATAATCGTAAAAACGAAAGGTCCGTTTCCGTAAGGCAGTTCAATGAATTGCAGATCGTTGTTTTGATAAAATGATGCAGTGATCCCCTTGCTGTACATGGTTTCCGTTTGGATAGTGCTACCGTCAGCAAGATGGAAATCGCGTAATTTAGTTTTGTCTTTTTCAAATTGGTATTGCCAGGTAGCCTTGAAATAGATGGCGTTGATCAGATACATGATGGCATCGGGAGGGATCCGGTCGATCATATTTTTAATTTTGCCATTGGTCTTATCGGCAATCCATTGATTTATGAGGTCTTTGGTAGCCGGATCTTTGAAATCCGCTGCCCTGATCTCCGCACCATAATATTCGAGTAATATTTTACGGAATGTTTCCCTGATGTTGAATTCCTGCCTGTACCAGTTTGAATTGGTCAGGTCAATCGTCACTTTCGGATCAAGATTCATCAGGTACGGGACGAGCGTTTTGTACGCCTCATTCATCTCGTCATCACTCACATCCTCGAGGTGCAGTGTTTTTTTGATGCCAGACCACGTGTCTCCCGCTGCGCCGTTGGCAGTCATGGAGAGCGCCGTGCTGATGCTCAGGGGTGAGATAAACAGATTGTCGTCCGGTTGCAGGGCATTGACCCTCGCAAAAATGTCAAATGCAAAGTCATTGGCAGACTCAATAATCACTTCTTCCTGGGCTGTCATCGGTCGCAGCTCAGGGGTCTGGTCCAGGTCATTATTGTCTGACGGATCACATGAATAAATGCCGAATATTGAAATGATGATTGATAAAATTGCGATACCCTTTTTCATGACTTTCTCCTTTTTTTTATTTTCTCTCATACCACTTGACACAGGCATTGTATTAAACGTTGGAAGAGAGAAAAAGTATGTGTTCGGGTTTTAGATAATTTCACGAAACAAATCAGGAGAAGCCACGATGCCTGACAAGGATGGCATGATACCGCACCATGATAAAATCATCAATTTCCCATAGAGAATTATGGGCAGAACAGGGAAGGTATCACATAATCAGCTCTGATGCTGTTGGTCTGAATCCGGCGGCTGCACTTATTTCTTCATTACCGCTTCCTTGTAGCCCAGGTCAAACAGGCGTTTGATATATTTTCCGATTACATCAAACTCCAGGTTGACTTTGGTGCCCGCTTTGTAGGTTTTGAAATTCGTGACTTCCATGGTATGCGGTATGATGGTTACGCGGAAACTGCCCTCACCGACATTGAATACCGTCAGGCTCACGCCGTCGATGCAGACCGAGCCTTTCTCAACCAAAAAGTTGCCGGTTGAAGGGTCAAACTCAAAATCAAACAACCAGCTCCCGTCTACTTCTTCGATATGCGTCACCCTGCCGGTCTGATCGACGTGGCCCTGAACAATGTGACCGTCGAAGCGGTACCCGCTGCCCATAGCCCGTTCGAGATTTACGATGTCGCCCTCGCTCAATTCCCCGAGATTTGTCTTTATGAGTGTCTCCTGCACGGCAGTGACTTTGTAGCTATTGCCCTCCACCCCGGTCACGGTGAGGCATACCCCGTTGTGCGAAAGACTTTGATTCACTTCCAGTTCATTTCCGAATGGCGCTTCTACGGTAAATGTCTTGTTAGTGCCTTCTATATCTATTTTTTTAATGGTGCCTGTGGCTTCTACTATTCCTGTAAACATGATTTTCTATAGATTAACAAATGAATATTTATGTCGGATTGGGTATTTAAAAACGAATTTCAGGCTGGTATATAAAATTTCGCCCATATTCCTGCAAGCCAGAAATTCTTTGTCGTTGTAAAGCCGGGAAAGGTCCTCACGCAATGAAACGACATTTTCTTTCGGCGCTATTTTATCTTCCATCATTGCCTTCACGAGGTGCTTGATAGGAGGTCCGGATATTTTGGATTTGAGTCTCGTGGCAATCAGTGAGCGCTCTTCTTTCTGGTATTGTATCTCGAGTTCGGGTACCAGGTTTTTCATGCCGAGCTGGATGATGGGATTATTTTGCTTGAAATATTGTGGCATGTAAATAGCGGCCCGCGATTCATAGGCTTCTTGATCAAAGTCGATGGCTCTGATGCGATAGTGTATCTCATCAAAATCGGGAATGACTTCCACCACGAAATTGCTCGAATGCATATCGCCGAGCAGCCTGACCAGGCACCGCTCATTAAATTTAATAAATTCCTTGGCCAGCCTCATGGCATTGAGATTCGGATCTTTGAGATTTTTTCTGATAAAATCATCACCGGGGATGCCCTGTATGTGCTCTTCGACGAGCGTCGATCCGCTGACGAGAAAATTGATCTTGTTGGGTGAAATAAGGTGCTCAAGCTCAAGGCCGTAAATACGCGATGCATCGGCCGTTTTTATATAAAAATAATCAAAAAGGTCATTGATCTTATTTACAATCCTGATGCGGAACGGCTTGGTATTGCCGTATGTGCACAGGTCGATGCGATCGATATAAAGGTGTTCTATTACCGAAACATCACCGGCCGATTTGAGGAGGGCATATATTTTTTTTAATGCCTCGTGGACATGGATCTGTTCCGTCTCTGGATAAAATACACTTTCCCACAGGGTGTCTTTTCCCTTGACGTCAATGAAAGGGATGGCACTGTTGAAGCGGTGTAATTCCTCATAGGTAATTGGCAGTGTCACCTCGCGTCCCTGACTGATCAGGTATTCGCGAAGCGGCTTCTGAATAGGATATACTAGTTTTTTCTTACTGATTATCGCCATTATCTTCCCTCCTCAGGTTTGATACAGGCAAATTTAGCAGAATTTACCTTATCAATGACAGTTTGTTACAAATTGGTTAACTCTTCTATGATCACGTTCTCTGCCTGTTCTTCCCATCGTCTGAAACGAGCATCAGGCGTGTACTGTTTTAAATATTCAAGAAAGGAGGTGATGTCAAAATAATCCGCCATGATGCCGGCACCCGACTTCACGGCTTCCAGCGCATTGCATTGTTGCTCATACTGATTGCTGACAGGCACCATCAAGACCGGCTTTTGCAGGTACATAGCCTCGCAAATCGACTCGAATCCGGCGGTAGAGATATATCCTTTGCATCGTCGCATCATATCGCCGAACAAGATGTTGTCGATTTGATGGAAAGTCAGGTTTTCATGCGGTGAATATGTTTCCGGCACGCTCTTTCTATCCCAGAAGCAATGGATTTTCTGTTCTTTATTTTTCCTGTGCCATTGAATGATTTCCTCGGCATAGCCGTCGTTGACCATATACCCGAGCAAAAAATCTTCATGGGAAACAGGCCCTTTTTTAATCTCCGGATTTAGGAGGGGCGGGGCGACTACAGTTTTGCCTGTTTTCTGCGGATGGCAGGGGCCGAATGACAAAGCGATATATTTGTCGCATCGCTGGGAGGTCAGGCGGTTGTTCATGAGAAAAAGGCGTTTTTCTGTTGCCCTGTTCGGAGCAAAAGTATAAGAGGGATGATAAGTGAGAAATTGCCTTCCGATACAAATATGGCGAACATTACGGGGACGATAAAATCTGAAGTAAAATCCACCCAGAAAATCATAGAAATTGATGACCACGTCAGGTTTTGTCTCCATGACTTTTTGATGAATTCTTTTCAGGCTGTGGCTGTAAATGCCGAGACGCATGGCATTGTGTGCCAAGGTCTTACGCATCCTGAGGCTTTTATTTGAAGCATCGAGAATAAAATTCGGTGAGATAATCTCTTCAACTGGAGAGAGGATATTGTGGCGAAAATAGTCCGGAACGATCCTCCGGTCACTTTTTCCTATGAAAGTATGCGTGATTTTATGGCCGTTTTTTGTCAGCATTTGTGACAATACGATGGCCTGGGTCATGTGCCCCCTGCCTTCGCCCTGCACAAGAAACAGAAACTTCATGCGCGCAAAGTAGACCGGTCAGTCGTGACCGGAAGGGATGAAAGATTACTTGTTTTCTATTTTGCTTTTGATATAATCGGCTGCATCGCCGATGGTCGCAAGGTTTTCGGCATCGCTGTCGGGAATCCTGATATCAAAAGTTTGCTCAAATTCCATGACCAGCTCAGCAAAGTCAAGCGAATCTATTCCGAGGTCTTTAATAAAGTTGGCGTCTTCGGTAATTTCATTATCTGATAGACCGATTTTATTAACGAGTATCTCAGAAATTTTTTTAGCTATTTCTCTGTCCATTTTGCATAGATTTAATACGGGCACTAAACTAAGGAATGAATAGGTAAGAAAAAAAAATCTCGTTAAAAACGAAGGATGAATTCTGCGCCCTTATCGATTTTTGACCTGACGGTGATGGATGCCTTGTGTTTGCGCAGGATTTGTTTTGAGAGGCTGAGCCCGATACCTGAGCCGCTCTTTTTGGTGGTAAAGAAAGGGATGAATATTTTGGTTTGAGCTTCTTCTTCAATTCCGGGTCCGTTATCCTTTACGATAAGCAGGGTGCTGTTGCCCTCTTTGTGAGCGTTAAGTTCTATGATTTTGCTCTCCTGGTTTTCAAGTGCCTGGATGGCATTTTTAATAAGGTTGATCAATACCTGTTGTATAAGTTCCGGGTCGATGTACAGTGTCAGGTTTTCGGGTTCGATATTTACCAATAATCTGATGTTATTGATTTCGAGCTCATGTTTCAATAATACCGATATCTGGCTGAAAAGTTCTGAAATTTTCACCAGCTTAAATCTTGGCTCCGGGGTATGGGTCAGGCTCCTGAAGTCATTGACGAAACGGATAAGCCCGTCGCTGCGACGCTGGATAGTCTGGACGCCGAGGTAAATATCTTCCAGATCGTCACGACGTATGTCGGGTTTTTCATTTTCCTGTTTCAGGTAGCCTGCAATTTCTTCTTCGACGGTATTAGCGAGAGATGAGATGGGTGTGACTGAATTCATGATCTCATGAGTGAGTACCCGGACCAGTTTTTGCCAGGCTTCCATTTCCATTTCTTCGAGCTCCGATCTGATATTCTGCAACGACACCAGCTTGAAATTTTTCCCGCCCATACTCAGTTCTATCACATAGACAGAAAGCTGTCGTTCCACTCCCTCGGTCCCTACAGTGATCAGCGCGTTTCCGCCGGTTTTAAGTTCCCAGAAGCTCCTCACGAGATCTTCATTAATGCTTTTCAGGTCATTGATATTTTTTGCATTTTCCGTCTTCAGCAAACGCCTGGCAGCCAGGTTCATGATTTGTATTGCGCCTTTTTCATCAAATGTTATGAGTCCGATGCCAACGTGTTGCACGATGGTGGTAAGGTACTGTTGTTGTTCGTCTTTCGTAAGATTTGATTTCCGTAGCTTTGCGATGACCATCCTGAACTGTTCATATAAATAGGCTGTGTACTCATCATTATCAGGCTTTTTTTCAGGAAAAGAAAAATCGTTTTTTTTAATAGATTCAAAAAAGTTTACAATCTGTTGATTCGTTTTGTCAACCAGTTTTATCAGGCCCACTACCTGAGCTATTATGAGCGCAAGCATGAGCAGGACGGTCAGGGAAAATACGTTTGATTCTGAAAATATAACAAACAGATATATTGTCAGGGCAATGGCGACGATCCTTATGGTGATCTGGAACCTGAGATTATTAAAGCCCATGTTTTTCCAGTCTTCTGTACAGTGAGGCACGGGTCAACCCGAGTTCTTTGGCAGCTTTAGAAATATTTCCGTTGTATTTGCTGATGGCTTTTTGGATTACTGTTTTCTCCACTTCGTCAAGGTTCAGGTTATTGACATTGAGATCATCAGTGGCGGGATTGTAGGAGAGGAAAAAGAAATCTTCGGGGGTAAAGACCTCATTATCACTCATGATCACGGCACGCTCGATAGCGTGTTGCAATTCTCGTATATTTCCCGGCCAGGGATAGTGCTGAAGCTGTTTGATGGTGGTTGGTGCAAATGATTTGAGGGGTTTTCTGTATTTCTGGCAATACATTTTTACAAAATGATCTGCGAGTATGGGAATATCTTCCTGCCTGTCGCGCAGCGGGGGCAGATGTATTTCCACCGTATTAATTCGATAGAGAAGATCCTGGCGGAATTCGTTATTCTTGACCATCTCGTAAATCGGCATGTTGGTGGCGCATATCAACCGGATATCGATCGGGATAGGTTTGTGCGTACCGATGCGGGTCACCTGTCTGTTCTGGAGCACCGTGAGCAGCTTGGATTGAAGCGGGAGACTCAGGTTGCCGATCTCGTCGAGGAATAACGTGCCTGAATTGGCCACCTCGAAACGACCCGAACGGTCTTCTTTGGCATCGGTAAAGGAACCTTTTTTATGTCCGAACAGCTCGCTCTCAAACAGCGTCTCTGTGATTGCCCCCATGTCGACACCTATGAAAACGTTGTCTTTTCTCAGCGATTTTTGATGTATGGCCCTTGCCACCAGTTCCTTGCCGGTACCGTTTTCGCCGAGGATTAGCACGTTGGCATCGGTCTGAGCTACCTTGTCAATGATATCGAAAACCTTTTGGATGCCGGTGCTTTTGCCGAGGATGTCTTTGAAAGGCTGATTGCTATCTTCCTGAAGTTGCTTTTTAGCCTTTTTTAAGTTATCGACTTCCTTGTATGATTTTTTCAGTTTGATAGCAGCGGAAATTGTTGCGATCAGCTTCTCGTTTTGCCAGGGTTTCAGTACAAAATCAGTAGCACCTTCTTTCAGCGCCCTGACTGCCATTTCTACATTGCCGAATGCTGTAATCAGGATGACAACTGCATCCGGATCGCGTTCGATGATCTCGCTCAGCCAGTAAAATCCTTCCTTGCCGCTGGTGATGTCCTTACTGAAATTCATATCAAGTAAAATGACATCAAAGTCATAGTTGTTGAGCAGAAAGGGTATCTTGTTCGGATTTTTCTCAATGGTCACATCAAAATCGTGCTTTTTAAGCAACATCTTGGCCGCGAGAAGCACGTCTTCATCATCATCAATTATCAAAATCCTGTCTTTTTCATTAACCATGGCCTTATGCTTTTTCATCATTTTAATCCTAATTTAGTGCCAATATCATAACTAATTACGTTTCAATAAGTTATGTCCTTGTGAGATTAAGCGGGTGTCCGGAGTGACCGAAAACGAACACATAAATGTATCATAATCGGACACAAATTCAAGCCGTTTTCCCGTATAATTTCATGACTCCGGCAAGATTAATCGGGACATGAGTTTTACGAGATCATTTTATGAATAACGCGAGCCAGGTTTCGGAAAAGAGGTAAAGCTTTTTTTCATAAATTAATGCGAAGAGCCATTGATCGCCGGGTGGGAGAGATTCGCTTTCCGTTTTGTCGTCATAAAGGTCAATTTTCACCAATGCATTGTCTTTGAGGTAATAAAGGGTATTTTTCCAAAAATTAAAATATTCCACTCCTGTCATGGGATACAATTTGATATAATTGCCAAAGTTGTCGAAAATGAGTATCCCCTTATTTTTTGTACTGATAAAGAGGCGGTTCTGGTATTCTTTGCAATAGAGTATCTCAAAATCATCAGGATCAAGCAATAGATTGAGTGGGTTTGAAGAGAGTATTGCCCCTGAGAAAATGTCGATTTTTTTGAGCGCAAAATCTGTCTGGTCGATCACCCAGATATTGTTGTCATAGGATGGAGCGGCCATTTCGGCAAAGCCGATGAGACCGGGAGGTATTTGATAGTTTTCAGCGAGCGACAAATTGCGGTTGATCAGCCGGTATTCCTGCAGGTCTCTGTGGAATGTGAAAATTCTCAATCCCTGCCATGCTTCCAGGTTCTGGATCGTGTTGGGATTCTGTGGTGAAAAGATCAGCTTGCTTTCGAGATCAGAGGTATAGCGGATAACATCTCCTTGGAAAGTAGCAAAATACACATTGCCTGCCCTGTCCATCGATACTTCCGTAGGTGTATCGATTTTAACTGATTTTAATAATTTATATGATTGAGCTTGGGCTGCTAAAGAAAAAGTGAGGAAAAATATGCACAACCTCATGACTTTTTGTCAAATTTTCTGAGTTGAAAAGTAGTACCGTCGAAGACGCCGTAGGTAAACAGGGTTACCCAATCGCCCAGGTTGATATAAGTGCTTTTTTCATTGAGCGCGTATTCGGATACAATGTGACGGTGACCGAAAATGTAGAAATCATGATGTTTTTTTTCTTCCTGTTCCCTTGAATATTTTATCAGAAATTCTTCCTCATCCTTAAATTCCAACTCTTTTTCCTGTTTGCCCATCCGGCTGGATTTAGACCACCATCGCGCCATTCCG
>WGED01000704.1 GCA_015492915.1 Cyclobacteriaceae bacterium | reverse complement strand
TTCTTAATATTGACTCATTACTCAATACAGTCATATTTATAACAAAGCGTACAATGAGGCGTGTTAGAAAAGTCCAAATTCGGCCTAAAAAACAAATCCGATATTCAATCCGAGGCGGGGAGAGATGACAAATTTTGAATCGTTCAGGTCTTTAAATATTTCATCATATTGCGGATTGGCCGGATATTTTTTTTCGCTGAGTCTGTAGCCAAAACCCACACCGATATAGGCATCTATTGTAAACCCTCTTGATTTATTGTTGTGCCGCTCCCCGAAAAGCTGCATCCAGCGATCACCGATAAAAAAGGCATATTCAAACCGGGTTTCGCTAGAATTGATTTGAAAAGTCTCTCCCGGAGAGATCGCTGTAGAATCCACAACATTCGCAAAATGCCTGATTGGGGTAATCCGCACCTCATGGCCAAAATAAAACATCCCGAAGCTACCCTCCGGGTTATAAAATTTTTGTCGCAAACTCACATAAAATCCTCTGTTGTAAATCTGACCAGGCGTTACGTTTTTCGATGATTTAAAAAAAGGTTTTCTCAACAGCCCGAGCTGAAGTTCGTAGCCGAGTCGTTCCTGGATATAATATTCAACCGTAAACGGCAACTGGTTAAACAACGGCGCCAGAGGCCCGGTCGATAAAATAATTCCCTTGTATTCATTGATCACAGCATCGAAGTAGCGGGATTTGTAACTTTTGTATTTATATGCAGGCTTCACATAATCGCCTCGCCTGACAGGCGGCTTTTCAACAAGTTTGTAAATCGGTTTATTATCCTCATAATAAGGCCTGTAATATCCTGCCAGATTTCCTTCTCCGTCGTACAACTCCCATAACCCAACATTCACACCGTCTTCGATTTTCCCCTTCATTTTCAGGGTGCCGTCAGGATAATAGCCTGTATATTCTCCCTTGTCCTGCAAGTAATGGCATTCACCCTCTTTCGATCCATCCTCATAATAATAAATCCAAACGCCGTCCTTTTTGCCGTCCACAATATTTCCCTCAGCCTTTATCTTCCCGCTTTCATAATATTCCGTATATTTTCCATCATCTTTTTCAAAAATCCCTTCAGCTTTGAACTTACCGTCCTCCCCAAAAAATTTCCAGTATCCTTCTTTTTTCCCTTCCCGCAAAGCACCCTCCGAACTCACCTCACCATTAGTATGATAATAAATCCATTTCCCATCTTTTGAACCGGCGACATAGCTGCCTTCGGCAGATTTTTTACCGTTATTATGATAAAAAATCCATAGACCGTCTCTCTTGCCTTCCTGATAATCACCGACAGCCTTTAACTTACCGTTTTCATGATAAAAAACCCAGGTGCTATCACTTTTACCATTGATGTTGATACCCTCGGCTTTTAGTTCTCCGCTGTTATAAAATTCTTTATATCGTCCTCTGCCGTTTTTATCATAAAAAGTTTGTGCTTTGAGTTTTCCATCTTCATAAAAGAAATTCCAGATGCCAGTCCTCCGGCCGTTTTTATAATCTCCCTGTGATTTAAGTTGGCCATTTTCAAAATAAAACTTCCAGGTTCCTTCACGTTTCGAGTTGATAATCATACCTGCCATCCGCAGATTACCGTTTTCATAATAATACTCCCAAAGGCCATGGTTTGTGCCGTTTTTCAGCATACCCTTCATTTTCAGGGCTCCGCCCTCGTAATAATAGCGCCACAAACTGTCCGGATAATTATTTTTATAAAAGCCTTCCTTCTCAAGCGTTCCGTTGATATAATAAGATCTGTAAGGGCCGGTTAGTCTGGCGGTGGATGGATTGTCAATGTAAAAGATCTCTTTCAGAATAGTCTGGGCATCATCATAATAGGTTTTTACCTCTACTGGCTGGGCAAAGCACTGCAGTCCTGCAATGAGGAGCACAAAGCACGTCACAAATTTTGATAAAAACCTCATTTACGATCAATACACCTGTTTCATTTACTGATTTAGTAAATGTTTTATAAATCTTAAAAATTAATTCCTTAAAAAACCCTTGCGGGCAATAAATCAGTACTTATTGCAACAAAATTAACCCCCTGCAACGACAATGCTTTAACGCCTGCTAAAAAATTATATTTTTTTCATAGCGACTGCCGTCCGGTTGGGCAGATAAATGCTCAACTGGTCATTTTCAAGGGTTGGATAAATCAGTGATGCGTCAACTCTGGCAAAACCACCAAATCGTTTGTCATCGGACGAAAGGATAATTTTATAGTCCCCTTTGCCGATAGAGCTGAATCTATAATCCGGGATAGAATTTTGCGGGTGGAAATTAAAAGCAAAAATCACATTTCCACGTTCAAAAATGATCACTTTATTGACCGGGTCCATATTTAACTGCCGGCCCTGTATTGAGGATAAAATGTGGTGTTTTTTCAATAATGAGATCATCTCACGATCAAAGGCAAGTAAATACTTGTATTTCAAATTTTCATTATCGGCCAATGACCACTGTCGTCGGGCGTACTTGTAACTCCAGTTATTGCCTTCTCGCGGAAAATCGATCCACTCCGGATGCCCGAATTCATTGCCGATAAAGTTAAGGTAAGCTTCGCCACCAAGCGTAGCAGTAAAAAACCTGATCATTTTATGAAGTGCAATGCCTCTGTCGATGATCAGATTCTGATCATCGACCTGCATGTGGTAATACATCTCCTTATCCATGAGCCAGAATGCCACGGTTTTATCACCAACAATAGCCTGATCATGGGATTCGGTATAGGCCACTGTTCGCTCTTTATATCGCCTGTTTGTCATAACACTCCACAGCTCGTGAATATCCCATTCTTCATCTTTTTTCTCTTTCAGATATTCAATCCAGAAATCAGGAATACCCATACCCAGCCTGAAATCAAAGCCAATACCACCCTCATCGATCCTCCGACACAGTCCGGGCATGCCACTCATATCTTCGGCAATAGTAAACGTTTTGGGCTTAAGTTCATGCGTGAGCTCGTTTGCCAATTGCAGATAAATAAGTGCATCCCAATCTACCCCCTGTAAAAAATACTTGTCATAATGATCAAAACTCATGAAATCACCATGATGAAAATACATCATTGAGGTGATGCCATCAAAGCGAAATCCATCGAGATGATATTCGTCAATCCAGTACCTGATGTTTGATAGCAAAAACTGTTGAACCTCCCGTTTGCCATAATTAAAAAGCTTCGAATCCCATTGGTTGTGAAACCCGCGTCCACCTTCATGAAAATACTGGTTTTCAGAACCATCAAAATCATTGAGCCCCTCAGCAAAATTCTTCACAGCATGAGAATGCACCAGATCAATGATAACGGCAAGACCCATTTTATGGGCTGTATTTACAAGATTCTTAAAATCCTCCGGCGTCCCGAACCGACTCGAAACACTGAAAAAATTGGAGACATGATATCCGAAAGAACCATAGTAAGGGTGCTCCATAATAGCCATGAGTTGGACGGTATTATAACCCAGGGATTTGATTCTCGGCAGCACATTCTCGGTAAATTCATTATAAGTTCCCAGCCCTTCTTTTTCCTGGGCCATCCCTACATGTGCTTCATAGATGATGGGCTCCCTGTATATTTCGGTGAGATCAAAATGATCATCTGTCCATGGAAATTTTTTATCGATATCGATCACCTGCCCGTTGAAATTATGCGTCTCCAGGTCCTGAATAACCCTGAAAATATAAGCAGGTATCCTGTCATGTGCCCCGTTTTTGGCCACAACATGAACCTTGACCAAATCCCCCTCCTTTAGCTGATCTCCCGGCACAAAAATCTCCCAAACTCCATTTTCGCCCTTAACAAGAGGATGTGAATTCCTGCTCCAGTCATTAAAATCACCGATCAGATAAAGTTCATAAGCGGCAGGGGCCCACTCACGATAATACCATCCCTGCCTTCGTTTATCATAGTTTATACCGAAATATTTGTATGCCCTTGCGAAATTTTTCAGATTCTTATGCTCGTTCTTAATTTCTTTCAAAGCATTGCAAAAGCGCTCAATTCTTGCAGCTATCTCTTCTGCGTATGGATTAAGCCATGGATCGTCCCTGACCAACTGGGGGATATTCTTTTTGCTCATAGCGAGGTGTGATTTACATTTATCAGAATAGTTCTAATACCGGAACTAATTTAATCAAAAAAAGTAAAGGCGGGTAAAAGGTCATTAAAATGAAAAAGGGAAACAATTTTGCTTCCCCTTTTCAACATCAACCAAACAACCAAAAAATATCTTTTTGCTTTTTGTTTTCAGGAATTGGATAGCACAATACCAAATAAATTTTTGCAGTGCTTAATCAATGCTATTAAAACATATTTTTTGGAAAAATCAAAATTTTTCAAGCTTAAAATTTTAAACGGATTTCTATGGTTATTTTATAAATTTTTAAATTTCCCTGTTATAGTAAAGGAATTATTTAATTCTTTTTATTTCACTCTTATTGTTGACCTATATGGCCTGTATAAACTAAAATGAATGATCACTGACCCGGAATTGCACTTTTAACAGACAAAAAGAAACAAAAAATCCATGTTTTCATATAAGAATATTACAATTCATGAATTATAAACGATTGTAGAATCAGATAATTTTCATAACCTTGAAATAGTATTTTTTCAATCTCATTCTCCTTGTCTGGCATAATTAAAAGAAAAAAGCCTCCCTGTGAGGCTTTATGAATTTTATTGTTTGAACCCAAAAGGTTACTGGGACTTATCTCCTTTTTGTGATGAACCTTTGCCAGTTGTTGGTGGTGCGTTGGAGATAGATTCCCTCATCGAGGTATCAGCCTGGATATTTTTGATTCGGTAGTAATCCATGATACCGAGATTTCCCGAACGGAAAGCTTCAGCAATTGCTTTCGGAACTTCAGCCTCAGCAAGGATCACTTTAGCCCTGGCTTCCTGCGCCTTGGCCTTCATCTCCTGTTCGAGTGCGACAGCCATTGCTCTTCGCTCTTCTGCCTTGGCTTCAGCCACTTTAAGGTCGGCGGCAGCCTGATCCATCTGTAGTTTGGCCCCGATATTGACTCCTACGTCTACATCAGCGATGTCAATGGATAAAATCTCAAAGGCAGTGCCGGCATCCAGGCCCCGTTGCAGTACCAGTTTCGAAATTTTATCAGGATTTTCAAGCACTTCTTTATGAGTATCAGCCGAACCGATCGATGTGACAATGCCTTCTCCAACTCTTGCCAATATGGTATCTTCACCTGCACCACCGACCAGTTGTTGGATGTTAGCCCTCACGGTAACCCGTGCTGTTGCGATAAGCTGAATACCATCAGCGGCAACTGCGGCAACCTTTGGCGTAGTGATTACCTTTGGATTTACCGATATCTGAACAGCCACAAACACATCCCTTCCGGCAAGATCAATTGCCGTTGCCTGTTTAAAGGTCAGGTTGATGTTGGCCTTATCTGCCGAAATAAGGGCCTTTATTACATTAGGCACATTACCGCCCGCCAAATAGTGTGTTTCAAGGTCTGATGCAGAAATGGCAATGCCTGCTTTATTAGCCGTGATCAGTTCGCGCACTATTATCCCGGGGGGTACTTTTCTGATCCGCATGAATACGAGTTCAAACAATCCGACTCGCACGCCCGAAAATATGGCTGTAATCCATAGATTAACCGGGACAAAGTATAAAAAAATGAAAATGAAGATGATCCCCAAAAATACCAATACCAACATCATTAATGGTGTCATGACTTTAGCTTTTAATTTGTTCTACATATATTTTATGGTCCTTGTCAATATTTGTGACACGAATTTTAGTGCCCGGTTCAAGGTAATTTCCAAGGGTCTTTGCCTCATAAACGGAGTCGTATATCTCCACCTTTCCGTAAGGTCGAAGCGCTGATACAGCAACTCCTTCAGCACCCAGTAAATGTTCTATTTTAATGTCTTCGTTGAATTTGCCTGTATTAATGTTTTTAAGAGAAAACCGCTGCCACAACCCGGATTTAAAACTGAAAAGAATAGCGCCTCCCCCAAGCAAGACAGTACAAATAAGGATAAACGTACCTGTCTGAGGACCGAACTTGCTGTATCCCACAATTATTCCAAAAACGAGAAGCGCAACGCCGATGATTCCCAAAATAGTAGTGCCGGGCACAAAAATTATTTCAATTATCACTAAAATAATCCCGGCGACCAGTAAAGCTATGATGGTAATCCAATCCATGGAGATGACATGACTGTTTCAATCCAAATGTAACAAATTCTCCATTAAGAATGGAACAGACAGGAGGTTAATATGCCCTGGCAAATATAACTTTTCTCTTTGACGGTTTGCCCGAATAAATGCATGTACCGGGTTCCTCATCCTCATCAAGTAAAATGGCTCTGATCGTCGCCTTGGTTTTATCTTTAATAATTGCTTCCGTCTCTGCAGTGCCATCCCAATGGGCCTTGACAAACCCGCCTTTCTCATCGAGCACCTTTTTAAATTCGTCAAAAGTTCCAACCTCGGTGGTATGATCTTCTCTGAATTTAAGTGCCTTTTGATAAATACTTTCCTGCATTTCTTCAAGAAGATCCTGAATGTATTGTTCCACATTGTCCATGCCCACAGTCTCCTTTGTCAGGGTGTCCCTCCTCGCTACTTCAAGTGTGTTATTTTCGAGGTCTCTAGGACCTATCGCTAATCTCACTGGCACACCTTTTAATTCATATTCAGCAAATTTCCATCCTGGCTTATGTGTGTCACGATCATCATAATGCACCGATATACCCCGATTTCTCATGTTTTGGATGATACCATCCACTTTCTTGCCTATTAGATCATAATGTTCCTTTTCTTTAACTATCGGAACAATAACCACCTGCATAGGTGCCAGTTTCGGTGGCAATACCAAACCTTTATCATCAGAATGAGCCATGATCAATCCGCCTATCAGCCTTGTGCTCACACCCCAGGATGTACCCCATACATAGTCAAGTCCCCCTTCTTTAGTAGCAAATTTCACATCAAACGCTTTGGCAAAATTTTGCCCCAGGAAATGCGAAGTGCCTGCCTGTAAAGCCTTCCCGTCTTGCATAAGTGCTTCAATACAATAAGTGTCAACAGCCCCGGCAAATCGTTCGCTCTCAGATTTCACCCCCTTTAAAACCGGAACAGCCATGTATTCTTCCGCAAAAGTTGCGTAAATATCCAGAATCTTCATGGTTTCCTCAACTGCCTCTTCCTTTGTTGCATGAGCGGTGTGCCCTTCCTGCCAAAGAAATTCTGCAGTCCTTAAAAATAGTCTCGTTCTCATTTCCCAACGCACGACATTAGCCCATTGATTAATGAGCAAAGGAAGGTCACGGTAGGATTGTATCCAGTTTTTATAGGTGCTCCAAATTACGGTTTCAGATGTGGGCCTTACTATCAGCTCTTCCTCGAGCTTGGCCTCAGGGTCAACGATAACTCCACTCCCATCCTCACTGTTCTTAAGCCTGTAATGGGTAACAACAGCACATTCTTTTGCAAATCCCTCCACGTGAGCTGCTTCTTTACTCATATATGATTTCGGGATGAATAACGGGAAATACGCATTGCTGTGCCCCGACTCCTTGAACATCTTATCCAGCGCAGCCTGCATTTTTTCCCAGATTGAATATCCGTATGGCTTTATGATCATTGACCCACGAACAGCCGAATTTTCCGCCAGATCCGCTCTTTTTACCAATTCATTATACCATGCGGAATAGTCATCCGCTCTTGTTGGCAATCCTTTACTCATCTCTGTGTATATGTTTGGTACAAAATTTGCATCATTCCAAATGTAATTCAAATAACTGCGCAAAAATAAGTTTTTGCGGATATATTAACTAAGTATTTTAAAATATCGTTATCTTTAATGCGGTGTAGTATTTAATTAAAACCATAGGAAATCATGAAAGCGCTCAGATCAATTAAATTATCACCTTTGTTTGCCGGTTTTCTCGGCATAATGGTCATGTTCACTACTGCAAATGCTCAGGAATATGACGATATGTATTTCAATAAATCGGACCGTAAAACCGTGAAAGTTGAGAAAGCCACCGTGGCTAAAACCGCGACAAACAATTACAAGGAGCTTACAGAATCAACTGAGAATTTTTCCGCTAAAAATGTAAACCCTGAATATATCGCCAGATATAAAAAACCAGAGTCAACGGAAGAAACTCCACCAATGAAAGCTACCTACAACGAGGACGATTATTATGTCGAAGAATATACCGACAATATTGTTGCCGACAAAGGTGAAATCGATTATGAAGCGCTTGAAAAAAGGGATCAGATGAGCACAAGCATCTATTCAAGCAATTATTCTAAGGGCCCTCGTTTGAGTTGGGTTCCTTCAATAAGTTTTGGTCTGGGCATGGGCTATGGAATGCCTTACGGCTTTGGATATGATCCTTTCATGATGCCGGGATTTGGCGCTGGTTATGGATTTTCACCATATATGTCATACAGCATAAGCATGTCATGGGGTACGGGTTTCTCTCCTTGGGGTTCACCTTATGGTTTTTACGACCCATGGAGTCCTTATGGATTTTATGATCCATGGAGGAGTCCATACGGATTTTACGATCCCTACAGAAGGTTTTCACCGTATGCCAGTATTGGATTCGGATATGGAATGGGAGGATTTGCTCCGACTTTTGGATTCGGTGGATATTATGGCAATCCCTATGGTGTCTACACTGCTTATCCGGGTTATGAGAATATAAAGAATGTCAACTACGGACCGCGAACCGTATCAAGAAGCAGCAGCGTCCGCAAAAGCTCACCCACCCCGGGCAGTGAAAATGTAAGAATGGTATCGCCAAACTCAAGAATTAGAGTGCCTGACAAAACTGTTTCAAGATCCTCAAACAACAGGGTTAGCAGAGATTATTCAAAAATCGAAAATGAATATTACAGTAAGGCACGCAGAAGCAGTTCTTCAAGAAGAATATCTGCCAGCGACAACAGCCGAAGTTCGTACAGAAGATCATCTTTCGGTAATTCATCAAGAAGTACTTCGTCTATAAATCATAACAAACCAAGCCGAACAAGTACATTTTCACGAAGCTCTTCTTATGGCAGTAGCCCGAGGAGTTATTCCAAATCATCAGTATCACCATCGAGAAGTTCCTCAAGCTTTGGCCGAACAAGTAGTTTCTCTTCGGGAAGCAGCGGTTCGAGATCAAGCTTCTCCAGCGGTGGCAGCAGATCGAGCAGCAGTGGATCAAGATCCAGCAGTTCATCCAGAGGCGGAAGATATTAATCGATACGGGTTACTAATATTTCCAATATCATGAATGCTTTTAAAACACTTGTTGTGAGTGGGGGGCTTTTATTGATCAATTTTTCAGCCCAAAGCCAGTATATCCCCGGCGCTTCCAGATATCATGAGCAGGCCCTTATATTCAGCAGCTATCAATATGTGGGCAGCGCCAGGATACAGGGTATTGGAAATACCCAAATCAGTCTTGGAGGTGATATCAGTTCAATCGTGGGCAATCCGGCCGGCCTCGGTTTTTACAACCGGTCCGAAGTCAGCATAACTCCCTCTTACAATACATTTACGGCTGATGCCAATTATATTTCGAATCAGGTAAAATCATCAACAGGAAATTTTAACATAGAAAATTTTGGGGTCGTAATAAATAAAACCAAAGATGATTTGGCGCCGGGAAAATGGCGCGGTGGTTCCTTTGGCTTTTCTTTTGCAAAGATCAATGAGTTTAATTCCAAAATTCAATATAGAGGATTGAATCCGAACAATGATATTCTTGACTTTTACGTGCAAGATGCCAACAGACAGGATGTTGCCGGCAATGATTTGAGAGGCATTACAAAAGGAGCATTTGCAACCTATTTGATCAGTGAATTTCTTGATGCTTTTGTCAATGGACCGGATACTACTTATAGCCCTTTCTATGAAAGAACATTTTTCAGTGAGTTCCCATCACAGCAATATCCTACAGATCAGTCGGAAATAATCAGCACCTCCGGAAGTCAAAACCAATGGAATTTTAGTTATGGAGGTAATGTTAACGACGTTATTTATTTTGGCGCTACACTCGGCATTCAATCAGTGAATTACAGAATCAACAAAGATTATCAGGAATTTTATCCGGGATTAGCGGGCGATATCGTTGATCAGTCGAGGATTATTGAAGATCTGGTGACAGATGGGATCGGGGTCAACGGTACCTTCGGTATCATTGCCAGACCTGTAAATATTGTGACATTGGGTTTTTCTCTGGTGACCCCCAGTTTTATTTCTCTCAGTGAGCGTTACCGTTCTTCCTCGAGAGCAATATACAACAATTTCAGCATGACTGATTATGGGGATTATTTTGATGCCAATTATGATTTAATCGTCAATCCAAACGCAGCTTTTACAACATTTTATGAAGATAATGCAACATTGAACGAAGAAACATTTAATGAAGAAAGCTTTTTTGACTATACCCTGACTACGCCTCTTCGCATAAATGGCGGGGCGACGGTTTTCATTAATAAACACGGGTTCATTTCCGCTGATATTGAATATCTAGACTATTCCTCGATGAAACTGAAAGGCAAACAAGGATCACTCGAGGAAGAAAACATGATCATCAATGGTCTTTACAAGTCTGTTGTCAATTTCAGGGCAGGCGCTGAATTCAGAATAAAAAAATTCAGGATCCGGGCAGGATATAATCTACAGCAATCACCATATAAAGACCAGAACATTGATCTCGGTACTCAAACTATCTCAGGTGGCGTCGGCGTCAGGTCCAAAAAATTCTTCGCCGATATAGCGGGTTCTTACAAGACATTCAATACATCTTATGCACCTTATACCCTCGACAATCCTAATGACAGTCCCTTTTTCGAGACCTCATATGCTCAAATTGCGAATTCAAACCTGAGTTTTGCACTTACCTTCGGCCTATTCTTTTAGTGTCTTAATTGCAAAGATTACCTGATTGACACGGTTAGTGATGCTTTCAAGCTTTTGCTCAACTTTTATTCTAGCCTTTTCATAATATGGCTTTCGTTCCATATATTTTTTCATCAACTCCTCATAGAGGGCATTTTCTGAAAAGTCTTTCAAAAGTGGCCGCTTCTGAGTTCCTTTTTTTGATAATTTCTCATACAAATCCTTAATGAGAAGATCAAGAAAAATTGTGACCCCTGCCTTGTTCATCACTTCCATATTATCAAAAAAACATGGTGCTCCTCCACCGGTAGCCAGAACGAAATTCTCCTCCGCCCCAATTATCTCATTCAGATATTTCCTTTCAAGTTCGCGGAAATGATCTTCTCCCTTTTGCTCAAAAATATCCGGAATATTCATTCCGGTTTTGTTTACAATCACTTTGTCAAGATCAATAAACTTCACCCCCAATTGGGCCGCCAGCAATTTACCCACTGTCGATTTACCCGACGAAGGCATACCTAACAAGAAGTATTTTTTAGATATCATAAAATCATGCTTTTCTCATGGGAAAACAACGATTATTCAGGACAGCCTGACCCTCGGATCAATGGCGGCATACAATATATCCACAAAGATGTTGATGATCACAAAGACCGTCGCCACAAAGATCGTAACGCCCATTACTACGGGAAAGTCCAGGCTCTGCACCGCTTTAATCGTTGTAAAGCCCAATCCCTTCCAATCAAAAATATATTCAACAAAAAACGCTCCCGCCATCAATGATGCAAGCCATCCCGACACGGCAGTAATCACGGGATTCATGGCATTTTTCATAGCGTGCTTCACTACTACTTTCATTCGGCTCAGACCTTTTGCATAGGCCGTTCTGATATATTCCATCGACAACACCTCAAGCATCGAGCTTCTCGTTAGCTGCACTATCACAGCCAACGGACGAATGCCCAATGTGACGGCGGGCAATATCAGGTTTTGCAGTTGCAACTGCCTGCCGTAAATGGGATCATTGACCCAGAGCTGCCCCGTGAGGTTGAGGCCTGTGTAGTCGCTCAAATAATACCCGAAAGTCATGGCAATGAGAATGGCCGCCACGAAAGATGGTACGGAAATCCCCATTACAGACACTGATACCAGAAGGTGATCGATGAATTTATTCTGATACAAAGCGGCGATGACACCCAACATGACACCAAAAATACTGGCTATGGCCATCGCCGAAACCGCAAGCCACAAGGTGTCATCGAAATTATCAATGATTATCTCCGTGACTTTCTTATTTGTCTGAAATGACCGCCGCAAGTAAGGCCATTTCAAAACCACGGCCTTGTCCCCGAACGAAGCGATCACCCTGTAATCATATTTCTGTTGATATTTTGCCAAATTCTCATGGATGGAAACGGGAGACAGGTCATTGATATATTTGAGAAATTGAATGTGCAATGGCCTGTCAAGGCCCAGCTCTTTGGTGATAGCCTGCCTCGTGCTGATATCGCTGCGCTGGCCTGCAATCATCGAAACAGGATCGCCAGGCAAGGCATGAAACAAAAGGAAAACAACCAGAATAACCCCGAAAAGCACCAAAACTCCGTAACCTGTCCTTCTGATCAGAAATCGTATCATGGAGTTTATTTGATTAATTTGAGGATAGTCTTTGATGACGGTATGTCATTACTGTGCCATTTTTCGATAACGACACCATCCTTCAAAAGCATAAGGCCCGGATTGGCCCTGATCATTGCTTTCATTACCGTACCATCGGCAAAATAATACGGGAACGCCAATTGATATTCATGCCGGAAATTCTCAAAAGTTGCCTGATCATTCGCCGTGATGATCCAGGTATCCACGTTGCCCTTGAGGCTTTCGGCAAGGCTCGCAATCGAAGGTACCTTCCCGACTTTTGCTTTATTAACATCCAGAATAAGCACCAGTAATTTATTGCCTGTCAGGGCTTCTTCGGTAAAATCCCCTTCATCATTCCAGATACTGAAATCCGTGATCTTTGGTTGCGCCTCAGGATTCAAGAGTACCATTTCTATAAACTTATAAGTGGTATCGGTCGGATAGACTTCAAACTCAAACCGTTCACCATCTTTTTCCATGATATACAGATATCTGAATTCTTCAGACGGTTGCATTGCCTTCCTGATGTCAGTACCGACTTTATAAGGTCTGAAATCGATCGGCGGAAGATGCTGCAACGCATAATAAGCCACACCAATACAAAATACCAATACCACTCCAAGCACCCTGACAGCCCCCTTCTCTGACAGAGCCGGCAAAAATGCCCTTTTTCTCATGAAAATGTAAAGAATCAAAATCAAAAGTATGATATCCTTTGAAAACGACTGCCAGGGCGTAAGGGGAATCGCATCGCCAAAGCACCCGCAATCCGTCACTTTGTCGAACCAGGCCGAATAAAAGGTGAGAAACGTGAAAAAAAGAATGAGCAATAGCAGGACCCATGATGTCAGCTTCATTCTGAAATTAATGAGGACAGCTACGCCGAGAAGGATCTCCAGAATGACAACGAACAGTCCTATTTCCAGGGAAAAAGGAATAAAGTATTGAAAAACCGATGAAATGTCATGGGCGAATACTTCGAAATATTCTTCCATCTTGATGGCCGTACCCATCGGGTCATCGAGCTTTACCAGCCCGGAAAAAATAAACAACACACCTACGAACAAGCGGACGATTCTATCTAGAATTTTCATGACCCTTCCTTTAATTTGATAAGGCAAAATACTGCATAATTCATAATGTCCTGGTAGTTCGCTTTGATGCCCTCAGATATCAATGTTTTACCTTCGTTATCTTCTATTTGCTTAATGCGAAATATCTTCATCAGAATAATGTCGGTCATAGAGCTTATCCGCATTTCCCTCCACGCTTCAGCATAGTCATGGTTTTTGTCCTCGTGTAAGGCAATTGTATCCTCTACCACTTTATCATACAGCTTTTCGACATCCTCAAAACTCAGATCGATAGGCGCGTCGGCAGGCAATTCCATCTGAATGATCGCCATGATGCAGTAGTTAATTATACCGATAAATTCATCGGCAATATTATCCTGCACCTTCTGCTTACCCTTTTCCTGGATAGATCTGATACGCTGCGCTTTGATCATAATTTGGTCCGTGATGGAGGCGGGGCGCAGAATGCGCCAGGCGGTTCCATAATCCCTGGTTTTCTTCTCAAATACTTCTTTGCAGGCCTTTATAACTTCTTTATATTCGCTTATCGTTTTGTGAGCCAAAGTGTTATCGTTCTATTTGTTTAATAAAAATTTCGCTGAATTGGCGTCGAAAGATAAAGTATTTTACTTAAAAAATACACTTAACATAAGCGGAAATCTGACAGACCTGAGTACGCCCAAAATAATGGGCATCCTCAACGTGACGGATGATTCTTTTTATGACGGAGGTAAATATTTCAGAGAAAAAGACATTGTCCGGCAGGCAGAAAAACTCATTGCAGAAGGTGCCGATTTTATAGATATAGGGGGGTATTCCTCTCGCCCCGGCGCAAAGCACATCGATGAAGATTCGGAGGCTCGACGGGTGCTAAAGGGAATAAAAATAATCCGGAAAATCTCAACCCGCATTCCCATATCTGTCGATACCTTCAGAGCCGGAGTGGCTGCCAGGGCCCTTGATGCCGGCGCCGACATGGTAAATGATATCTCGGGTGGCGAGCTTGATGATAAAATGTTCGAAACGGTAGCGCGCTATAATGTACCGTATATTCTGATGCACATGCGGGGTTCTCCGCAAAACATGATGGAATTTATTACATATGAACATCTGGTGGCTGAAATTCTGGATTATTTCAATAAAAAACTGCTTAAATTAACACAAATTGGCCTAAAAGATGTTATAATTGATGTGGGCTTCGGTTTTTCAAAAACAGTCGATCAGAACTATGAATTATTGAAAAATCTGGAATATTTCAGTTGCCTGAACCATCCCCTGCTGGTGGGTATTTCCAGAAAATCCATGATCTATAAAATTCTGAAGACAACCCCGGAAGAAGCCCTGAACGGCACTACCGCAGTGAACACGGTGGCTCTGCTGAAGCGGGCAAAATTTCTCAGGGTTCATGACGTTTTGGAAGCCAGGGAAATAGTAGAAATAATAAAACTGATCAACAATTGATACTGCTCTTCAGAATCGGTTTTCTTGAAATAAGCTGGGTCGATTTTATCGACATCATAGCCGTTACGCTTCTCCTGTACCAGGTTTATAAGCTGATGAAAGGCAGTATCGCCTCCAAAGTATTTCTTGGGTTTATATTTCTTTATCTCATCTATCTCATTGTAAATGCCGCCGAAATGGAACTGCTGTCGGCGATTCTCGGACAGTTCATGGGCGTTGGTGTGCTGGCACTTATTATTCTGTTCAGCCCTGAGATAAGGAAATTTTTATTGATCCTCGGCAAATCGACATCATTTAACAGGGAAGCCCTTCTGAAAAACCTGCCCTGGAAAAAACATGGTTCAATGCACGAGTTCGATTTTAATCCCGTGATAGAAGCTGCCAAAACACTCGGAGGCACTTATACGGGCGCACTCATCGTCTTCTCAAAGGAATCTGAACTGAAGTTTTATGTTGATTCCGGCGATCGTATCGATGGTCTGATATCAAAAAGGTTGCTACTCGCAATATTTAACAAGCACAGTCCTTTGCACGACGGTGCCGTCATCATCCACAAAGGGCGCATCCTCGCAGCACGTTGTATCCTCCCTGTCAGCGATCTTGACGATCTGCCTGCACAGTTCGGACTCAGGCACCGCGCAGCTATAGGTATGAGCGAGACCACCGATACCCTTGTGTTAGTGGTCTCTGAGGAGACAGGGCAGTTGTCTATCGTCAGGGCCGGCAGGATTTATCACAACCTCTCCATACAAGAGATACGGAAAATGATCAATGATTATTTCACCGAAGAAAAAGAGAAGAAGGAAAAGGAAGAAACTGAACCTTTCCTCCAGGAGGATGTCGGAGGAACAGTCCCCGAGGACAAATTGAAAACCCATGAAAAATTAGCATAATTCTCATAAGGAATCATGGACAAGGCCTCCGGAGAATTATGTTGATTAGCCTATTTTTTCAGGACAGAATAATATATCTGCAATCTGATCTTATCTTTCCTGCTCTTGAATTGATTGACTGCGGCCACAGAATACCAGAGATTGGGCAATCCAACGTATAATAAGGTATCTGTATTCAGTCCACTCGCAATATTCTGAATATAGGTAGTAACATCACCGACAAATTCACCTGCATTCGTCAAGGAATCCTTTTGAAATTTAATCCTCCCAATCGTCAGATATTTTATATTCTGATTGAGTGAATCATATTCCTCTCTGAATTTATTATTTTCATCCATCAGGTAAAGGTCTATAAAGGAAGTTGGGGTCAAATAATCTTCATATTCCTCCACCGGAATTATCAGCTCGGCTCTGTTTATCACCATGTGTTCGATAGTATCCTTGAATTGGTTAAAAACGCCAAGATTCAGCTTGGTAAATATGCCTCCGGCATTGTGGTGATAAGTAAATTCATTTTGTGTTTCAAAGTCCACATAATAGTCCGGAATACCTTCGAGTGGGGTTCCTGTTTTGTCGAGTGTGATATTATTATAAAATCGCGTAATGTTTATACCTGCCGTATCAGTACCCGGAATTATAAAATCCATATAGGTGGTATCCTTTACGGTATGATAATACAGACGCAGGTATGTTGTCTGTCCGCTTGTTTTTATAAATGACCCGAGAATCACATCATTCGCCGGATCAGAAACCAGCACTAGCCCCTTGAAAAATTCCCTGAATTTCAGATTGTCCTGAAAAACAGTAGAATCACTTGTCACCTCGCCAGTAAGTTTCAGCCCAAACTCATCCGAGAGCCGGGCAGTATATACCGTATCGATTCCCGCCGAATCATATTCAGAAAGATCAACATTGAATTCTCCAATAGGATCCGGGAAATACGCTGTGCTGTTTTTTGTCAGATACACGGTATCCAACAGGAGTTCTTCGGATAATTCATGAACATATATTTTTTTTGTTCCTGACAGATTTTTGCCATACATATAGGTGATGTGCAAATGCATGACCAGGCTGTCAAAAATATAAATGGAATCTGTTTTAAAATTCCAGGGGTATATCGACATAAACGCCTTTGCCTCAGTCTTACCGACCTCAGGTATATCAACGTTTCCGGTCAGGAGGTTACCTCCCGCCAGAAATTGCTGATTTACTTTTGAAATCCGGGTGTTGTTGTCCGAGAGGATGTCTTCGTAGTTTACGATGGATGTTTTGAGCGGCACCTCCTTATAGTGGGCCACAAACACTCCTTGTTCAGGATTCAGATCAAGTCCAATCTCCCCGGGATCCTCACACGCAAAAATAATAAGGGCCAATCCGGCGATCAGCCCCAGTTTCCTAACCCACAAGGCCATTATACAGATTATAGTAGGATTCTTCGTAATTATCGTCTTTCTCAATGGTATCAATCAGAATGTTGTTCTTTTTCTTGACTGTTTCCAGTATGGCGTTAAGACCATTTTCGAACTCACTTTCCGACTTGATCACCGCATCCGAATATTCAATACCCAACTTGATGAATCCTTCATAATCAGCAGACTCTAATGGCTTGAGCATATCATCATTGATATCCATCATTTTTACCTTCTGCAACAGATCATTGTTAAACTTATGATCAAACGGTGTATCGTAAACAGTGAAAACAGTCTTTGCATTCTGGAAAATGGGATCGTTTTTGTAAGTCGTCTTGATATACATCGGTATCAGACTTGTCATCCAGCCATTGCAATGCACAATGTCCGGCGCCCATCCCAGTTTTTTCACTGTTTCTAAAACGCCCTTGCAGAAAAATATTGCCCTCTCATCATTATCTTCATAGAAATTATTGTCTTTATCATGAAAAACACTCTTTCGATGAAAATAATCTTCGTTGTCAATAAAATAGACTTGTAATTTCGCATTAGGAATAGATGCGACCTTAATGATCAGGGGTTTTTCCTCTTCCCCGACAGAGATATTAATCCCCGATAACCTCACCACTTCATGCAACCTGTTTCTTCGCTCATTGATCAGGCCGAATCTCGGAACTAATATCCTGATCTCCATACCACGCTCCTGCATGGCCTGAGGCAATCTTCTTACTAATTCGGCAATTTCTGATGTCTGAAGAAACGGATTGATCTCGCTTGCAACATAAAGAATTCGATGCTTTGGCATAACTCCTGTTATCTAGTTTTTTTATTAAAATTGATTGCAAAAGTACGAAATTTTATCAACAAAACCATAACTATAAAAAAAGAAACAGTATCTTTGCAGCCTTTTTAACCACCCCTGAC
>WGED01000703.1 GCA_015492915.1 Cyclobacteriaceae bacterium | reverse complement strand
GCCCAGATCCACCACTGTTTCTCCGGGCTTGAGGCTGGCAATGGCGCGCGGGTTGCCGCAGCCCAGCCCCATGTCGGCACCTTCGGGCACGCTGCCACGTTCATCTTCTGAATAGCCCAGGCGGGTGGAAATGATGGTGTTAATGGCTTCGTCATCAGATACCCCGCAGCAGCTGCTTTCCACACCACAGCTGTTGCTGTTGTTATTGGCTTCAGCCACTTCAGCATAGCTGTTGCGTACATGCTGGCGGATATCGTCGTGAGTTTTTTGATTCATGTTTTGTTCCTGTAAAGTTACTGCGCAGGACGCACCCGTCCGATAACGCTTGCGCATTTTATATCAAACAGTACAGAGTAGACTATACGGCGCAGAATTTGTTACCGCTGTTATGGGTATATGAGCCAGGATCCTGTGAGTTCCTCATAGCTTTGAGCGATGCCGTGACGAAACGCCACGCCACGGTATCGTTGAGCCCGGCAATATCATATTGAACCCAATGATACGATGACCGGTCATGCAGGACCGTTGCCGGGAAAATTGCCGCAGCATAATGTTGCACTGACAAGATAGTGGTAAACATGGAAACAATAATCGATTTTATCCGCCACGGAGAACCAGAAGGTGGCCGCCGCTTTCGGGGAAGTTCTATTGATGATGCATTGAGTCAAAAGGGGTGGATGCAAATGCGTGCGGCAGTGGAAGATGGCTGCCCGTGGACGCAAATTGTGTCCTCGCCACTCATTCGCTGCCATGCCTTTGCATGTGAACTGAGTCAGCAGCACCATATTCCATTGCGTGTGGATGATCGTTTAAAAGAGGTTGGTTTTGGTGACTGGGAAGGTTTTACCCACGATGAAATACAAGCGCGTGACTTATCCCGCTACCACGCCTTTTATGCCAATCCAGTGAATGATCGTCCACCGGGAGCGGAGCCCTTGGATGTGTTTTTCACACGGGTATCCGAAGCATTGCAGACCATTGTGGCGGATTTTTCCGGTCAACATATTATGGTGGTGGCTCATGCAGGAGTGATTCGGGCAATGATGGCGCATGTGTTGGACATTCCAGCGGTAGCGGTTTACCGCATTCAGGTCATTAATGCGGGTCTGAGCAGGATTCGCTACGGATCAGGTGGTTTTCAGCTTACTTTTCTCAATCGAAGACATATTTAGTGTTTTTGCATGCGCCGTCGCGGGGTTGTGACTGCTACGGCTCAACAGAATAATTCAGCATCAAGTAATAACATCATGTTAACAGTCCGGGTAACCATGTTGCCGGGCCAGATTTCTATGCACGTAATTTTTTAAAGAAAAAGAGCAAGAATGGACAAGTAGCATGGATTGCGTATTTTTGAATTATGGATAACATGCAATGAACAGGGAAAATTAAGGGGCCGTTACAGATACGCGCCGCCAGCCCAATCAAGAGCCAATTCGCCTTTCGTGGTGAAAATCCGATAATGCGCTGGCAAGGTGATGGTGTGTAGCGCCGTATTGAAAGGGGTCAATACTTTTGAATATAAAGGAAACGTACTGAAACAGCGATAATACTTTCCTCACAAAAAATAAAGGGAACTGTGGTAACTGATCCCACTAAGACACTGATTTTATGAAACAGAGTTTACTGTTAGAGAGGATTAACAACACAGTAACTGTCTCAGTTATTCAAGAATCAGTTTTGGAGTAACTTTCAAAAACGCTATTAATGATTAATTTTAGTGTGAAAGGCTTTATTTTGAGCAAAACATTGGGGAACCGGTGTTTCTCAATGATGTTCGCCATGAATATATTCTTAACCCCAATATCTTTTTGTTAAAAGAAGCGCCCTGTTTTTTATATTGATATCAATAATGACATCGATACGGTATCCGGTTTTAAATGCAGGTTTTGTCGTACTCTATTCAATATCAACATAAAGGATGAAGTTGAGTGAGAGACATAATGCAACAACCAGCTAACTTAATGGAAACATTGGCCGCAAGAGTTAAACAGGCTCCGGACAAGCTTGCCTTTGCCTATCTGGATGATCAATGCGATGTTGTAAATCAATTATCCAATCAACAGCTGTATACACGGGCAACAGCAGTTGCGGGAAAGCTGCAACAAATAATTGACCCGTCGGATAGAGTCCTGCTGCTTTTCCCTCAAGGTCTGGAATTTATTTATGCTTTTCTGGGAGTAATGTATAGCGGCGCGGTGCCAGTGGTGACAGCCCCACCGCGGGCTACTCAACATGATGATACCCGGATATGTCACGTTGAAGATATAATCGAAGAAACCGGCAGCAATGTTGTGCTTACAAGCAGCTCAATATTAAATGAGGTGGTACAGTGTTTTTTCAAATCCAGTAAATTGTCCCAAAAAATTTTATTGGCGGTCGAGGACGTAAATGATGATTTAACAAATCATTGGACCATGCCGGTGGTCGACAGTAATAGTACCGCTTATTTGCAGCGAACATCAGCCAGCACCAGAGAAGGAAGCCCGAAATTTGTCATGATAAGTCATGACAATATTAATTCCGTACATGAATCCATCAAAAATGACTATAAATTAACTGCATCGAGCAGATCGGTGCACTGGTTGCCAAATTATCATTATTTAGGTTTGGCGCTAGGTGTTCTTCAGCCGCTTTATTGCGGGTACAGGGGATATATATGTTCGCAGTTTGATTTTTATAAAAACCCCGGCAGTTGGCTGAATGCAATAACCAGATATGAAATTACATTCAGTGGCGCCCCTGATTTTGCATACCGCATGTGCGTCGACCAGGTGTCTGACTCCAAAGAAAATACCCTGAATCTGTCCGGGTGGAAAACTGCATATAGCAGTGGAGAGTCTGTGAATAAAGAAACGATGGACAGTTTTTTAAAAAAATTCAGTTATTGTGGTTTAAAGGAAATGGCCTTGACCTCATTTTATGGGTTGGCGGAATCAGCGTATGTGGCATCAGAAAACAATTATCCTAAAAGTCCCACAATTATTCCACGCAAGTCGATGCAGCGCTTATCAGGGGGAATGGCAGAGAATAACCAGGATAGTTATGCAGAAGTCAAAATCACAAGTTGTGGGCCGCCAGTAAGCGATACACGGGTGGTGATTATTATTCCAGGGACTTTGACAAGGTGTAGTGAACTTGAATTAGGAGAGATTCTGATCAGTAGTAAATGTAATGCCCTGGGTTATTGGAACCAGCCTGCTGAAACAGAAAGAATATTTAATGTTTATCCTGAGGGCTCTGAGGATGGACCGTATTTGCGAACGGGTGACCTGGGTTTTATAAAGGGAGGCGAAGTTCATGTTGTCGGCAGTCTAACGGACTACAGGAAAGAAACGCGGTCGCTGGTCAGTATTTCCGGATAAATGAATTTATAAAAAATATCATCAAAAAAACAGATAGAAAATAATGGTATTCGGTTTCAGCATTTGCTGCGTTGAATCAACTTGAAAATGATAAATACAGATTGAAAAAAATACTATGAAAACAAAAAACAGCAGGGAAGTTGGTGATATTGCGATTATTGGGATGGCTTGTCGATTTCCCGGTGCGAAGAATTATGAAGAATATTGGGATAATTTAATCACCGGAAAAAATTGTGTGACTGAAATACCTGGGGAACGGTGGAACTGGGAAGATTATTACGGTGACCCATCCAGCAAAGACAGTAAAACGAACATAAAGTATGGTGGTTTTATTGAAAACGTGGATATGTTTGACCCACTTTTTTTTAATATATCACCACGTGAAGCAAGCTATATGGACCCGCAACACAGGTTGTTTCTGGAGTCGGCATGGCATGCAATTGAGGATGCGGGATATAACCCGAAAAGCTTGTCAGGAAGAGATATTGGCGTATATGCCGGTGTGTCGAAAAACGATTATGCGGAGCTGATGAGGGAAAATCAAATTCCGATCATCTCTTTTTTATCAACGGGCACAGTACATTCAATTCTTGCAAATCGCGTATCATATTTATTTGATTTTCAAGGTAAAAGTGAAGTTGTTGATACGGCATGCTCCAGCTTTCTGGTTGCGCTGGATAATGCCGTTAACGATATTAATAATGGATTTTGTGAAGCCGCTGTTGTTGGCGGGGTAAATGCTATCCTCAGCCCAACGATGTATATCTCACACAGCAAATCCGGAATGCTGTCAGAGGATGGTAATTGCAGATCATTTGACGCCAAGGCTAATGGATATGTTCGAGGCGAAGGTGTCGGTGTCGTTTTTATCAAATCCTTGGATCAGGCATTATCAGATAACGATAATATTCTGGGGGTAATCAAAGGTTCAGCAGTAAAGCACGGAGGACGGTCAAATTTTTTAACTGCCCCCAAAGTTTCGGCACAGGCCGCAACCATCAGCGCTGCAATTTCTGCCGCAAATGTCGACCCAAAAACCATCGGGTATATTGAAACACATGGCACAGGGACGCCTCTTGGAGATCCCATTGAGATCAATGCGCTTAAACAGGCATACAAGCCTTATTTAAGTGGGGATGAATCCCCTTTTTGTGGTTTGACCTCAACCAAAACAAATGTCGGCCATCTTGAAAGTGCCGCAGGCGTTGCAGGGCTTATCAAGGTCTTGCTCAGCATTAAATATAAACGAATACCATCATTGCTGCATTTTGAGAAATTGAACCCATATATTAAATTGGATGACAGTCCTTTTTATATTGTGGATAAAAATCAGCAATGGAATAACATCACTATGGATGGCGTTGAACATCCATTGCGGGCGGGAATCAGTTCTTTTGGAATGGGGGGAGTTAATGCGCACATAATAGTGGAAGAACCGCCTTTTGTTGATAGAGAAAAATCAACTGACAATTCATTATTAACAGATAAAAAATATGTAGTTCCACTTTCGGCTAAAACACATGAGCAATTACTTGAATACGTTGCATCGGTTTATAACTACCTGAATGGAAGGGAGGAATACTGTTCTCTTTCAGATGTATGTTTTACGTTGCAAAGTGGGCGTGAAGCGTTGGAAAAACGAGTTATATTTTTAGCTGACGATTATCGGCAGCTATTGGGGCTTTTGAAATTATTCACTGAAAACAAGCATAGCGACCGGATTTTTTCTGGTGATACACGTAATAAAATAGCTGAATCTGTTCCGCAATCTGACAATATTGATGAATTTGCCAAATGCTGGGTAAAGGGTAGTGATGTTGACTGGGAAGGGTTAAGTCAATATCAGTCAGGAAACAGAATTCAATTACCGGTATACCCATTCCAGAAAAAGCATTGCTGGTTTCCTCGTCCAGATGAAAATAAAACGCCACCGGATGAAGAAACGAATGAAAAATCAAATAAAACAAAAGAGGGAATCTCTGCATATAAAATTTTCCAAAAGTCGGATTATTTTATACGTGATCACATTGTCAAGGGTGTAAATATTGTTCCAGGGGTAAAATGTCTGGATGTTTTTCAGGAAGTTGGCGAAAAAATAAGTCAGGAAATTGTTCAGTCATTAAGGGACGTTTATTGGGCGCAAGCGATTAAAGTAGAGCAGGACGTTCGTGTCAATGTGAAATATACCAAAAATGGCTCGGATAATAGCTACAACCTGTCATTGGAAAGTGATGGAAAAATATATTGTACGGGGACTGTTATTGGCGGCTGTCAGGAAAAGCCACTGCGTCGACTTGATATTGAAAAAATAAAAAATCGATGTCAGTCAACCCTGGCACCCAGGGAGTTGTACCATCAATTTAAAAATAACGGGTTACTTTATGGCGAGTCTTTTCAGACAATAAAATCCTGCAACTATAACAAAACGGAAATATTGTGTGAGTTAAAACAGTCTTCTGATATCAATATTTTTACCCTTAACGCCACGGGTAATGCTCTTGAACCATCCATGATGGATGGGGTTTTTCAATCTGTGGTTGCATTACAGGTATTAAACGCAGAAGAGAAGCAGAAGCAGAAAGTCCCTTTTTATTTAAAGCGTATTACGCTACACGGAAAAATTCCTGATTCCTGTTACGTGTATTCAACCATAAATGCCAAGTCATCAAAAGACGGTCAGACTGTTTTTAATATGTATTTATGTGATCAGAAAGGAAATATTATTGTTGAATTTTCTGACTTTGTTAAGCGTATATATAGACCATCAATATCATCAAATAATATTTCCCAGAACAATATTCCCGTAAATGATGAGAAAGGTAATATGGAAAATAATAT
>WGED01000702.1 GCA_015492915.1 Cyclobacteriaceae bacterium | reverse complement strand
GCGGCGAACCTATAGAAATTTTCTCTTCGGAAAGAGAAGGGGGATGGAAAGACAACATTTTTTTTCTGCCCGGACGATTATCTCTTTTTAACTCAACTGAAAAAAATCTCCGCCTCTACATCTTCAGGATATTTTATCTTTCAATTCAAAAAGAATTACAGTACAACTGGTCGTCCCGGGAAACAAAATCCGTCGAAGAATCGAAAAAAAAAGCCCTTGAAACTTCAGGAGAAGTACTGGAAAAACTATTTGAGGAATACCCCCTGTGGGAGGACATCCATCATGAACTGCTTGGAGAATGGACGAAAATCCATGAAAAAAAAGACCCGCCCGAAACAGCCGATTTGTCATGGTTTTATGGCAGGTGGATGAAAAATTCGGAGGGTTATGAAAAAAGGGAATCATTGAAGAACATCAATAAGCTCCCGTTCCAGGCCAATCCTGTAAAAGCCGAAACTGAAATAAAAGCCAGGCAGGCTGATGAAGTAGAAATCCTGACCGTCGATAAAAAAGCACAGGAGGATTATATGCTCACGCACAATTTTGAAAAAGTGGAAACCATCGACGAATTCAATGGGGTGTGGAGGGATTTTGACGGCGATGATAACCTGAAGGAAGATGCTTCGGCGCTGAATGATTACAATCTGAAACATATGGTCAGGGTTGATGACCCCGTGCATTCCATCTATCAGGCGGAATTTGCAGGCAACACTACCATAGCGGAGAGCGCCGAAAAAACAGATGAACGCTTTCATTTTGTATATCCGGAATGGGATTTTGCCAAAAGGACATATAAGTATAATTTCTGTAAAGTATTTCCTGTCCTTTCAAAGGAATCCAGGCCTGATTATTACCGAAAAACCATGGAGCATAACCGGTCTGTGCTGCTTAAGCTCAGGAAAATATTTGCCCGCCTGAACAACGACTATGAGCAGATACGGAGACAGACCAACGGGGAGCATATCGATATCGACGCTGTCACGGATATGTTTGCCGATATCAAAGCCCGTCATACACCCGACGATAAAGTGTACCTGACCAAAAGAAAACGTAAAAAAGAACTCTCATTATTATTTCTGCTTGACCTTAGCCTTTCGAGCGACGGATATGCAAAAGGGAACAGGATCATTGATATCGAAAAACAGGTATCGATACTATTCGGCGAAGTGCTGAGTGAATATATGGTGGATTTTCAGATCGACGGGTTTTATTCCAAAACAAGAAATAACACGACCTACATCACTTTGAAATCGTTTGACGAACCATGGCAAAAAGCCAGAATGAAGATTGGTTCGGTACAGCCTCAGGGTTATACCCGTATAGGTCCGGCACTCAGGCACGCGAGCAGCCTGCTGCAAAAGAGGAACATGCGAAAGAAATGGCTGATCCTGCTTTCGGACGGAAAACCCAATGACTACGATCGTTATGAAGGCAAATACGGCATCATGGACATTAAACAAGCCTTGCGTGAAATGGAGGGGAAAGGGATCAACAACTATGCGGTAGCTATTGAAGAACATGCCAAATACTATCTCCCGCAGATGTTTGGCAACAATCACTACAACATCCTTTCGAGTCCGGTTGAGATGATCAACTCCCTGACCAAACTGTACAAAAGAATCGAATATCATTAAAAACTCATGATGCCGGAAAATTCCAAACCGCGAAATATTTATTACCCGCCGGGGGGCATTCTGATCTGGATGATTGTCTTTGTCGAAATGTTTACCTTTATGATCGCCCTGGCATGGTTTGTCATCAGAAGAAATGCGGACACAGAGGTATTTGAGCAGTCGCAGCAATTGCTCAACAAACAATTCGGCATATTCAATACCCTGTTCCTTGTCACTGCAGGATATTTTATGGCCAATGCCCTGCACAAGCTAAAACAGGGAGATAATCAGGCAAGCGGTAATAACATTAATTTGTCCATACTCATGGGGTTGATGTTCCTTTTGCTCAAAGGGTATGAATATTCTGACAAAATCTCTCTTGGTATCGGGCTTGGCTACAGTGACTTTTTTACCTATTACTGGTTGCTCACGGGTTTTCATTTCATACATGTGATGGCAGGGCTGGTTATCATAGTGTCACTGAAGTTTTATATTAAAAAGAAGCACTATACCAGCTCAAACTACGGGGACGTAGAAACCGGAGCAGTGTTCTGGCACATGTGCGACCTGATTTGGCTGATGCTTTTTCCCGTTCTTTATTTGATGTGATGATGAACAAAAACCTGAACATCTGGATAGCACTTGTTGTGATGACTTTGCTGAGCTATTTTTCTTCCGAATCGCCCTGGGGCAATTACGCGGTTATCGTTCTGGTACTTATTGTTATCATAAAATGCAGTATGGTCGGATTCGGATTTATGGAACTGTCAAAGGCTCATAAATTCTGGCAGGCAGCCTTTCTCTTCCTGGTCATGACATTCAGTCTGTTTGTGATGGTTGTGATACTGATGTAAAGACGACCTTATGAGAAATCGGTAATAATTCATTACATTCCGCAGGTCGGGTATTTGCCGGAATCATTAACCCGAAATTCTCACCAGGATTTTGTTATGAGAGGTTAAAGTACAACTTGTCCCGCCAAGGCGGGAAGAAAATCAGCACGTTTGATGAGGAGGCATAATGCACTAATATGGTGACGAATCAAACGTGAACGAAGTGTCTGATTTTGAAGTAATTTAAGCTCGGAATAGAAAGGTTATTGAGAATTTTGAGATTAACCTTCCATTGATTCTTCTCCGGCTACTGCTTTGAAATTTTTACCATAAATTTCCCCGTTTTCTTCGGATCGTTACACTTGAGCAGGATGCGGTACATGTCGGGTGGCCATGAGGTCAGCAGGCGCTGATCTTCCACTTTGATATGCTCCGATTCGGCTGTGAAATGCTTCTTGTCATAAGATAGCTTCAGTATGACATCAGCGCCATTTCCAGTCTTTGTTTTCAGAATCACCTGCCCGGGTACTGAAGTATCGGGTTCCATAATGGTCATAAAATGTAACTCCAGCGGGCCGGTGACTTTTTTCAAGTCATATTTCTCGGTGATGGTCACATCTTTACCACGGTGCAGGGTCATGGTTCTTAGCCAATAATTGATCCCGGTATCTTCCGGATAAGCTTTGGCGATATCGAGTGTTAATGAGGCGGAGGAATTATTTACATTGTATTTCACATCACGGGCTTCATATTTCCCGCCGGCTTTTTGTTGCTTGCCGTTG
>WGED01000701.1 GCA_015492915.1 Cyclobacteriaceae bacterium | reverse complement strand
CTGATCGGCCGCATCGCGCAGAACGTCCGCTTCATGGAGCAACAGCTTTCGCTGCTCCCGTTCGGCACGACCGAAATGGCGCTTATATTTCTTTCCGAGAGTCCTGAATTCCTCCGCCCGTATTTTCAGCTTCTTCAGCTCCCTGAAATCTTCATGCCTTGCAATCCGGGCATCGAGCGTGTGCTGCAGCATATCCTCCGTCACCCTGGCGGGATGGCCGATGCGTACGACATCGACACCCTGCTCATCCAGCTTCTCGACAAGCAGATCAACGGCCGCGTTGCTCGGGGCACAAACGAGAATTTGCTGTTCTTCATGCAGCAATTGCAGCGCCGACTGCACCAGCGTGGTTGTCTTGCCCGTTCCCGGCGGGCCGTGCACGATGGCTACATCGCGGGCGTTGAGGATGAGGTTCAGGGCTTCGTTCTGGCTGCGATTCAGGCTTCCGACGGTTACAGGGGGGTTGTTTTCAAACCGTGCCTCTTCATTACCGAGCAGGATGTTTTTCAGTTGCTGAAGGCGTTCGTCTTTCGTCTTGATAAGCGTTTTCAGGGTGCCCTCCATCTCCCTGTATGAGTTTTCATCAAAGAGCAGTTGCACACCGAGGTAGCCATCCTCGATCCATGAAGGGATGGCGCTGCTGTTGAGCGTGATGGTCATCTCGTGCTCCGATACAGTGTTGACCACACCGTGGGCTACTTCACGGTTTTCATGGTTGTCGCCCGCGTTGGAGAAAAGGCTCACAGGCTTGCCGCTGCGGAACATGTGCGAGTCCCTGTGCTCTGTTGACCTGGAAACGCGCACATACAGGCGCTCGCCTGCATCAAAGTTGATCCGTTGCAAATACACGGGATACCAGCACACACCCTGCTGTCTGCGTTCTTTTAATGAGGTTCCGGCAATTTTCATGCGGTATTGGCGAAGGTCTTCCTCTTTCTCCTTCAGCAGCAGCGACAACAAATGCTTGAGTTCTTCCTGTATATTTTTCGCTGACATGATCTACCAAAAAACGAGTACGAAGGTAAGTTATTTAAACCCAAAAATCTCAATATCCCTTTGGTTGCAATGGCGGCTCTATGAAAAAATCACTGTTTTTTCATGGACCGTCGGAACTACCGCGCTCAGAGTCTCTTGTAAAGGACTCTGAGTATAATGGGCTTTGGGGTGTTGTTCCTCAGAGTCCCCTACGGGAGACTCTGAGGGGGAAGGTGGTATAATTCGGCAGATGCTTCGCTGTCACTACCGATGACGTGTTTATGTGTCATCCCATTTTGTGTGTTTGGGACACCCAAAAATTAGGTCTCTGCATGACGGAAAGTAAGGGTTTTATTTTACATGAGAAAATGCCTGTTTTTTCATGGAGTGTCAGGGGAACGGATTGTTAGGGGGCGGGAGAAATAGTGAGAATTTCATGGATTGAACATCAGGGGAGATCTTGCGGTTTGTTGAACATTTGGCTTTTGATGTGGTTTTCTTTATTTAATGTCAATAATATTTTCGGAGGAAAACCAAACGTTTTACATTCGCGTCAAAATTTTATAATTATGAAAAAATACCTTTTTTTAATATTCATCATACCTGCCTTTGTACAGGCGCAGAAGTATAATTATACCACTATTGACAGCCTCGACAAGTCGAAATTCGTCAATGAGCATCCTTATGAAGTCAGAGATTATGCTGCCACCCCTGTACGTGCGAAAAAGGCAAAGAATATCATATTTCTCATAGGCGACGGCATGGGTGGGTCGCATGTGTATGCAGGTCTGATTGCCAACAGGGGCAATCTATATCTCCGCACCATGCCGTTTTCGGGATTTAATAAGACCAACTCATCCGATAAGCTGATAACGGATTCTGCTGCGGGTGCCACTGCATTTTCCGCCGGTGTAAAAACACACAACGGCGCCATCGGTGTTGACAGCGCCGATGTGCCGGTAAGGACTATTCTTGAGATGGCAGAAGAGAAGGGTCTGAGTTCAGGCCTTGTGTCCACCTCGAGAATCACACATGCCACACCGGCGTCGTTTATCGCGCATCAGCCCAGCCGCGGCATGTACGATGAGATTGCGGCTGATTTTCTCAAAACGGATATCGATGTATTCATCGGGGGCGGACGCAGCAATTTTGACTCGCTCCGCAAGGATGGTCACAGTCTGCTGCCTGAACTGAAAGCCAAAGGTTATGAGATCATCACCGATGTAAATGCTTTGCAAGATGCCAAAGGCGATAAGATTGCAGGCCTGGTAGGTGAAGGGCATCTGAAGCCCGTGTTGCTCGGCCGTGGTGATATGCTTATGCAATCGACCAGGTTAGCCCTCAAAGTGCTGAGCAGGAATGAAAATGGCTTTTTTCTCATGGTCGAGGGCTCACAGATTGACTGGGGAGGGCATGATAATAATGTGCCTTACATCGTCACGGAAATGCTCGATTTTGACCAGGTGATCGGCGAAGTGCTGAAATTTGCGGCGGAAGACGGCGAGACACTTGTGGTGGTAACCGCCGATCATGAAACGGGCGGTTTTGCCATTACGGGGGGCAGCATCGAACAGGGGATCGTGGAAGGCCAGTTTACAACCCACAGTCACACGGGCGTGATGGTGCCTGTTTTTGCATACGGTCCCGGAGCAGATCTTTTTACCGGGATCATGGAAAATACCGATATTTTCAACAAGTTTATCGAGGCACTTGATTGGTAGGCCTTTGGTGTAAATCGTTATCCAACGATCACACTGGAAAGGGAGGTCGGAAACAATATTTCATTGGCCAGCCCCATGAGATCTTCCGGCGTAGTCTTGTCCACCTCGTCAAAAATGATTTCATAATAGTTTGCGGGCAGATCATAGAGACAGATATTTTTGATTTTGTCCATCGCGGAAAAGGCTGTGGTAAAAGAATTGAGAAATGAGCCTTTCAGGTAATTTTTAGCTTGTGAGAGTTCTTCTTCACGCACAGGCCCGGACTTTATCCGATCGATCTCTTTGTTGATCTCTCCGATAACCTGTATCCTGTTATCCTTTTTTACTTCAGAGCTTATGAAAAAATAGGCATCTTTTTTCAGTGTGGCAAGGTGAGAATAAATGCCATAGGTGTAGCCCTTGTCCTCCCTGATATTCTGCATGAGCCTCGAGCCGAAGTATCCGCCGAAGACCTCGTTGAGCAACAGTACGGCCGGATATTTTTTATGCCTTCTGTTGATTGTCCTGTGCCCCATGAAAATAGCTGACTGCAGGCTGTCTTTCTTTTCTATATATTCTTCGAAGTAAGCCGCATCTTTTATATCACGTGCCATGAAACGGTGGGGATCAACAAGGTTATCCCCGACAAATTCGACAATTTTATGAGGGAAGTCCTTGTTGAAATTTCCGGACAGAAAAATATCAAATTTCCCATGAATAAACTTTTCATAATGCGTTTTGAGTTGGTCCCTTGTGATAGCAGTTATATTTTCCTCTTCCAGGATATGTCCGTATGGGACATTGTCATATAATTTTTTTCTGAACTGGCGGGCAGCAACAAAATTGTTTTTTTGCTTATTCACCTGCAATTGGCGCATTTGTATTTCCTTCAAGTGATCCAGCTCGTGTGCAGGAAAAGTGGGATAAAAAAGCATTTCCCTGATAACAGGGGCGACGTCGTCAAAGTGTTTTTCCGGGACATGGATGGTAAACGTGATAAAATCCAGCTCAGCATTCACACTCACAAAGGCCCCGTATTGATCGAGCCATTCAGCGATGGCCTTTGAATTATAGCTTTTCGTCCCCTCCCGCATCATGGCGGCTGTAAAAAAAGCGATCCCAGGGGCTGTCTGAAACCAGCTTCCAGCCCTGAAGACAAATTCAAGCCTTATCACTGGC
>WGED01000700.1 GCA_015492915.1 Cyclobacteriaceae bacterium | reverse complement strand
TGCCGAAAATGTCGAGCTTTGTCGTATCATTGGACGCCTGGACCTGAGACTGGGCAAATCCATGTATGGGCAGAGCGGACGAGCCCGTTAAAAATATTATAAATAAAAATGGTCTGAAATTCATGGCAACCAATCGATCTGAAACCGTTTTAATTAACGCAATACCTTCCTGAATATTACCATGGAAAATTGATGATTTTTCATGGATATTGGCAAAATACTTTCATTCGCATGTTTCCGGCATTACTTTACGGCCAGGCCTGATCAAAGGTTCAGCTTGGCAAATTCTTTTGCAAAATATGTGAGGATTATCTTGGCGCCTGCCCTCCTGATGCTCAAAAGAATTTCCAGCATGATCTTTTCTCCATCGAGCCAACCTCTCTGATCCGCAGCTTTCACCATGGCATATTCTCCGCTCACGTTATAAGCCGCAATGGGCAGATTTGTGGCCAGGCTCACCTCCCTGATCACATCAAGATATGAGAGTGCGGGCTTCACCATCAACATATCGGCGCCTTCCAGCTCATCGAGTTCGGCTTCGATCAAAGCCTCCTTAATATTGGCCGGATTCATTTGATAAGTTTTTTTGTCGCCGCTTTTCGGTGCAGAATCAAGCGCATCCCTGAACGGTCCGTAAAACGCACTGGCATATTTAGCCGTGTATGACATGATGGATACATTGGTAAAGCCATGCCCATCGAGCAAATCCCTGATATATTCCACACGACCATCCATCATATCCGATGGGCCAAGGATATCTGCACCCGCCTCTGCCTGTGCCAATGACATTTTACCCAAAACCTCAAGCGTTTCATCATTAAGGATCTGACCGTTTTCCACAATACCATCATGGCCGTCACTACTGTAAGGATCCATGGCTACATCCGTCATGATGCAAGCTTCAGGCAATTCCTTTTTTATCTGCGATATTGCCTTCAGGTAAAAATTGGAAGGGTCATGACTTACCCCGGCATATTTATCTTTAAACTTCTCTTCAAACGATGGAAACAGACAAAATGTCCTGATACCAAGTTTCATGCATTCTTCAATCTCTTTGAGCAACTGGTCCGTGCTCAATCTGAAAATGCCGGGCATGCTCGGCACTTCCTGTCTTATATTTTGTCCATCCACCATAAACAGTGGAAAAATAAGGTCATTTTTCGATAAAGTAGTTTCTTCAACCAGATCTCTGATCACCTGACTCTTGCGATTTCTTCGGGGTCTTCTAAGCATGATTTTTCGTTAATTTTTGAGAGTACAATTTGTTGAAACCATTGAAATAATTCAAATGAGAAAATACATATTTTGCAAATTGCATCTATTTAGAAACAATAATAGACGCCTATTGGAAAAACATTTTTTATTTTTGCGCACCTAAAAATTTTCACTTATGCTCAGAACACATAATTGTGGCGAACTTCGCCTTAATGATAAAGGTAAAAATGTCACGCTGGCCGGTTGGGTACAAAGGATCAGGGACAAAGGCGGCATGATCTGGATCGACCTCCGCGACCGGTACGGCATCACTCAGCTTGCCTTTGATGAAAGCCGTACGGCGAAAGAATTATTAGCAACAGCCAGAAAACTGGGGCGTGAATTTGTAATCCGTGTCACAGGCGAAGTCATCGAACGATTTTCCAAAAACGATAAAATTCCAACCGGTGACATTGAGATAGATGTGCAACAGCTCGACATTTTAAATGAATCCAAAACACCTCCGTTTACCATAGAAGACGAGACAGATGGTGGTGAGGAACTGCGCATGAAATACCGCTATCTCGATATTCGCCGCAATCCGGTAAGGAGCAACCTCGAATTGCGCCACAGAATGCTGCAACAGACCCGGCAATACCTCGATTCGCAAAACTTTATGGAAGTAGAAACACCTTTCCTGATCAAATCCACACCAGAAGGTGCCAGGGACTTTGTCGTGCCTTCCCGTATTCATCAGGGAGAATTTTATGCCCTTCCTCAATCCCCTCAAACTTTCAAGCAATTGCTCATGGTTTCAGGAATTGACCGCTACTTCCAGATAGTGAGATGTTTCAGAGACGAGGATCTTCGGGCTGACAGGCAACCGGAGTTTACCCAGATCGACTGCGAAATGTCGTTCGTGACGAGGGATGACGTGCTTGAAACTTTTGAAGGACTGATCAGAAACCTGTTTGAAAATATCAAGCGGAAAGAGTTGGGAACCGTAGAGCGAATGAGCTACGATCATGCCATGAAATATTACGGTACGGACAAGCCTGATACCCGGTTCGACATGAAATTTGTAGAATTAAATAATGTGGCGAAAGGAAAAGGCTTCAGGGTATTTGACGATGCCGAACTGGTGATAGGAATCTGTGCCAAAGGGTGTGCCGGTTGGTCCCGCAAGCAACTCGACAAGTTGACGGATTTTGTCAAACGTCCGCAGATAGGAGCTAAAGGTCTTGTATATGTTAAATACAACGAAGACGGTTCTCTGAAATCATCAGTCGACAAGTTTTATTCTCAGGAAGATTTAAGAACCTGGGCCGAGGAAATGAAGGCCGGGCCCGGGGACCTGATGCTTGTTTTATCCGGTGAAAAAGATCATACCCGAAAGGCACTTTCGGAAATGCGCCTGAAAATGGGTGATGACCTCGGCTTAAAAAGACCTGATGAATTCAAGGCACTCTGGGTAGTCGATTTCCCGCTGCTTGAATGGGATGAAGAATCACAGAGATTTCATGCCATGCATCATCCGTTTACTTCGCCTGTGCCGGAAGACATGGAAAAGCTCGAATCTGATCCTGCTTCTGTGAAAGCCAACGCATACGATATGGTTATTAACGGTGTTGAAATCGGCGGTGGATCCATAAGAATTCACGATCGATCATTGCAACAACGAATGTTCAGAGCACTTGGTTTCACTGAAGAAGAAGCGAAAACCCAATTCGGATTCCTGATGGATGCTTTTGAATACGGTGCTCCACCCCATGGTGGTATTGCTTTCGGATTCGACAGATTATGTGCTCTCTTCGGGGGCTCGGATTCTATCCGAGATTATATAGCATTTCCTAAAAATAACGCGGGAAGGGATGTAATGATAGACTCGCCCTCACCTATCTCTGCCGAGCAATTAGAAGAACTGGGTATTGCTCTTAAACCCAAAATTCTCAATAGGATTTCGTAATGAGAGGTTAAAGTACAACTTGTCCCGCCAAGGCGGGAAGAAAATCACCACGTTTGATGAGGAGGCATAATGCACTTTTATGGTGACGAGTCAAACGTGAACGAAGTGCCTGATTTTGACGTAGTTTAAGCTCGGAATAGAAAGGTTATTGAGAATTTTGGGTTAAAATCAAATAGTTCTAAACACTTCAAAATTTGAGGGCAATAAAAAAGACCACTTGAGAAAGCAGTCTTTTTTTATGAATTATTCTGTAAATTTTTAGTACTCCCAAAGCGTATGCTCATATTCGATCAGGCGGTATTCTTCCTCCTGAGATTTGATCAGAGCAGCTTTTTGATCAGGATAGATATCTGCGATCCAGTCGTCCCTCGGATTCGACACCTTCACAATGCGGGCGTCAAATAATCTCAGCAAAAAGGCATCGGCCATATTCCTGTGTTGTGCAGTATTCTGACGGTTATACCAGATTGCTCTGTCCGGCATACTTCTGAATAACTGCTCCAGATCCTTGAACCTGAATACCCCGATAGATTTTTCGATTCCAGTAGCAACTTCCGTGGCAGGGATGATGAGCTCAATCGATTGGATATCCCAGTAAAGTCTTGACCTCACTTTATCGAAGATCATATCCTCTTTGATCCGGATGATGTTCAGTTGCGTAGCATCGTAATACTGTACTTCCGGAGCAGCGGCCTGACCTTCATCACCCCAGCCGGAATCACCCCAGCCGCCCTCGTCACCAAAACCGGCATCAGCAGCACCAAATTCATCTTCATCCTTTGGAAGTTTCAGGTTCTCCAAGAATTGCTCTTTTGACATCCTTTTGTTTAGAGAATCATCAACATAAGGATAAATAAGGCCATCCTTTACCGCATCGATGATAATACGCGTGATTTCATTGCTCGTTGAAAAAAATGGTCTGTTCATCTTTTCTTTAAGGTCCATTCTTCTCCATACTGTCCGCTTATACATCTGATTAACATAAGGGATCGGATAGACGGAATTCTCATTGTAGGGTAATCTTGCTTCCTGAGCATAAGAAGAGATTGATAAAAACCCCACGGCAAAGATGATTAAAATAGTGCTTTTTAATGCTTTTTTCATGATACGATTATTTTACTATTGGCACTGTCTTGATTGAAGCGTTTACGCCAATTTTTACATTCTCTTTTTCTCCTCTGAAGTTCATCCTTTGCACCTCCATGGCCTGTACAACGATCCTGTCGCCGGCCCGGGCTTTTGAGACAAACGATGATAAATTGGCTTTCGGGCTTGTTGCCCTGATTATATCAACAGGTCTGGCCCCTCGTGCCAGGGTGATCTCCCATTTTGTTACGCGATATCTCGCATCTTTCGGAAGAAATTCCTTAAAATCAGGATCTGGTACCGCTTCCAGGGTCAAGGTCCTCGGTACTTTGGTCACACCTCGCTTCAGGTCAATTTCAGTACTACCTTCTTTGAGAACGAGATCCGGTTTAGGAATTTGTTTTACACGGAAGGTTTGAGTACCAATGTAGGTACCATTGCTATATACTGAAAGTTCAACTTTAGGTGCAGTAGGAACGATTGTCACTTTACCACCCTTACCACCAAGAGCTGCACCCCCTTTAACCCTGAAAGAAGGATTGTAAGAGGCACCAAGTGCAGGTACCTGAACATTCAGCTCATTACCGCAATTTCTGTATAAAGCCTGCACCGATGCTGATTGTATTGTGATAACCGGTCGGGCAACGATATAGGTGATCTGCTCCTTAAAGGTCTGATCGCCAATGGATATTTCAGCAGTAAATGTCTTCTTTTGCTGACCGTTAGCATCATACTTATCTGCTTTGGCAGTGAACTCCACTTTACCAAACCCCTCTGCATCAACAGGTATCGGTGAACCATTCAGTTTCATGGTCGGTGTAATACCTGATGCAGAAGCAGCAATAAACATCTTGGCAGTATATTTCGCGCCGGCAGCTACAACCTGGGATTCGGGAAGTACCATGGGAACGATCTTATCGAAAGCAATATCCTTGGCACCCACACGCCTGCTGAGAATACCCAGAGTTTCCTCTTCATAGTCGAGCAGTTGCCCTTCGAGCTGACTAATGGAAGCCAAGCCTGCTGCCGTCGGAACCATTTCAAACATCAACTGGGGAAAATTCTTATCCCTCTGGTTCGGGAATTTACTCCAGTACGGGTCTTCCTTGCCGTCCAGGGCAAGCGGTTGGAACTGCTTGCCTGCCACCTGAGATATCCATGAAGAATAGTCGTTAAGCCTTTTCTGAAGTTCAAATCCTCTCTTCTGGTTGATCATGTAGGTAGCCATTTTATCCATGTCCTTGGCGCCGACAAGACTGCTGTCCTCATCCATACCGCCGGTGTAGATCACGATGGAATCCTTAAGCGCGTCCATGTAATTGATGATCTCATCCGTCTTTTTTCGGACTTCCCTTGCCATAGCCAAGACTTCAAGGTCGTCTTTTCTGTTACCTTTTTCTTCTACCGTAGCTGCAATGTTGCTCACAGTGGCATTGTTTCGCTGTATGTTGGTCCTTATCTGGTTTTCCAGCGTCCCGTTGATCAACTGGAACCTCTCCAATACAGCCGAATCAACATTGAGCGCCAGCAAGGCCGTCAGCACGAGATACATCATGCCGATCATTTTTTGTCTTGGGGTTTCTTTTTGTCCAGCCATAATAAATAATGCTTTAGTTTATGGTTATTTAATTAGGCCTGACCACCCTTCATGGCATTGATCATGCCGCCATAGATATTATTAAGCCTTGTTAAATTGCTTGTAAGTTTTGTTATTTCTCCCTTAAATCTCTCAGCGTCTTCAGTGGCTTTAGCCATGCTGTCAAGTGATTGTGTCAGATTCGTATAAAACTTATTCATTGCTTTAATGTGCTGGTTAGCATCCTGAAGCTCCATCTCATAGACAGCATTGAGTGCACCAAGATTTTTGGTTACGCTCTGCACCTGTGAATGATACTCTTTAGCATCTTTGGATGCATTGGCCATTTCTGCTGTTGCAGTTTTTGAAACGGTTGCCATTTCTACCATCGCACTTACACTTTCTGAATAAGACTGGTTCATTTTGCTGATGTTGTTTGCAGCAGCTTTTACTGTGGATGCAAATTCACCCGTTGCTCCGGCAGCATCTCCCATTTTACTTAGTCTGGAAGTTGTGTCCGCAAGTTGTCTCATTCCCCTGCCAAGGCTTTCAACCAATTCAGGGCCGATTTTAGCACTCTCAAGCATAGTGTCCAGTTTCTTTGTTACTGAATCATGAGACTTTGTTCTGGCTCTGGCACCGACTGGTCCTTCATAATCCTCAGCGAGCTCGGGGTATACTTTACTCCAATCCGGTTCCGGCTTTCTTGGTTCAAACGCACTTAAAAAGAATATTATGGCTTCTGTGGTCAAACCAAGACCAAGCATTACTCCTGCTCCTTGTATGTGCAACAGCTTAAACATTGCACCAACGATAACTACTGATGCACCAATACCATAAATTTTTGGCATTATAGTGGTGAAAAATAATTCTTTGAATCCGCCTCTTTTTTTACTCATTTTGGTTATACTTTAAATGTTACAGAATATCTTTTAATTAAAATTCAGCACCTGTTGATCTTCCAAGGTAGGTCATAGCACATCTAAAACCGATGAAAGCTCTTGTGGTGTCTTTATGTTCGAATGATCGCGTTCCTGTCTCCAGAAAATACGCTATATCTTTCCAAGAACCTCCTCTCACAACTTTAAGTGGTTCATTTACATCATAGTATGTTGGGTTGAGGTCCCATACTAAAGGATACGCTGCCGGATTGAATGCATCCTCGCACCATTCGGCAACATTACCCGCCATATCAAATAACCCGTAGTCATTTGAAAAGAATGAATAAACCGGTGCCGTATAAGCATATCCGTCATCATAATAGTTTCCTCTCCCGGGCTTGAAATTTGCCAGCATACAACCTTTTGCATTCCTTATATAAGGGTTGCCCCATGGATATTTGGCCATATCTCTGCCACCACGGGCCGCATATTCCCATTCCGCTTCATTGGGAAGTCTGAAATTTGGCATCGGCCATTCACCAATACTGGCACGGAAGTCATTGAGATAAGCTGTTCTCCATGCAGCAAAATATTTGGCTGCTTCCCAATCCACACCTACCACCGGGAAATTATCAAAAGCCGGGTGCGACCAATAATAAACCATCAGTGGGTCGCCCATATGGTGAGCAAAATCCTTAACCCATACCGTAGTATCGGGATAAAGTTCGTTCATTACAAAATCCTCTCCCAGGATGCTCAGTGAATCCTGGATGATGGCATCGATGAACTGACGATACTCATTATTGGTGATTTCAGAGTCATCCATAAAAAATGCTCCGATGGTCACTTGTTTGTTGAAATTGATTTGAGTGGCTGCTATATCTTCGTCAGCCTGGCCCATGTGGAAAGTACCGGCCGGTATTGGTACCATGCCATACGGAATGACCATTCCTGTCCATTCCCTGCCCGGCACTCCGACCAATTCTCCATTGTCTCCTCCTTTACCGCCAAATAATCCGCATGATTGGGTTAGGAAAGCGATTACTACTAATAGCAGTACAGGTTTGCCTATAACAAATAATTTACTCATAACACCTTGTTTAAACCTTTAAAAATTTTGTGTCTTAGCTTATAATTGAAATTCGATTCAATTATAGGCAAAACTCTTATCCAATAAATTCAAATTCTTATAAATTTATTACAATTATGAGTTTTGCTTCACAAATTTATTTTTTTATCCCAGCGGGATATTCCTGTCAATTTTAATGTCTGAATCGGGGAGTTCTGATTATTTTCTTACCGCCTCCAGTCACAGCAGGCATATTATAACTCAGGTAAAATTCATGAGAGGTAGCCTGCTTTGCTTTCTGGGCTTGTATTACATAATCAAATGAATATCCCAGTTTCAATGATTTATCTTTTAACAAATTTATTCCCACCAAAGCTATCACTGCTTCAGATTGTCTGTAGGACAATCCTCCCCAGAATTTTTCCCTGTAGGTTCCTATAACGCTAATATCAAAAGAATATGATACAAAATCAGATATGACATATACGTAGGGTGTAAGAATTATATCATAATTTAACTGTAGATGATAACCTCCTGTAAGAACCAGGTTATTGGCAAGGGCATTTTTCAAGGAATCCGAATTAAAATCAAATTGAGTCTTTAAAATATGATTCAATCCGAGACCCGCATAATACTTTTCTGCTTTATAGTAAATTCCTACACCCATGTCAGGTCTGTACTGACTTTCTTTGCCATTGAGTAATAAGGGATCATCAGGATTGACCGGTCGGTATTTATTGAAATCGATCGACTGGCCAAAGACTCCCGCCTTAACACCAAAGCTTAATTTGCCTTTTCCCACTGCAAGGTGGTATGCGTATGACGCCATAAACTGGATATTATTTTGCGGGCCTATAACATCATTTACAAAATAGAATCCCGCACCACTTTTCAATTTAAATATGGGAGTGTTGAAACTTGCCATAAAACTGTTGGGTGCGCCACCCTGATCAAAGGTGCCATTGTAACCAACCCACTGCGACCTGTATAATAAGGTGAGATTGGTAATCCCCATCACTCCGGAGTACGCAGGATTGTTGTACAAGTCATTAAACATGTACTGAGAAAACTTGGGATCCTGCTGCGCTTCCGAGGGCTTGGCAGTTGCAAGTAAAACTATAAGTAAAACTATATTTCTCCCTGATCTAAACATAGTTACAACAATAGGGATTAAAAGAATGGAAAAATAATGAATTTCCCTTTTTTATTACAAAATGTAATATTTAAAAAATTGTTGTAAAAAAACAGAAATTTC